>CAIVOR010000243.1 GCA_903907615.1 uncultured Microbacteriaceae bacterium
TCACGCCGGCAGCCTGCGGAGCCTTCCAGCCCTTGCCGATCGTCCAGGCGCGCGCTTCCTTCGGGCCGGCCGTGAGGTAAGTCTGCAGGCCCAGTGTGGTGAACCCGATACGGGCCAGTTGGTCGAGGCCCGACTCGTCTTGGCCGGTTGAGGCGAGCAGTTCGCGGGCATCCGCCTCGTCGAGGTCGATGAGCTCGCTTTCGATCTTGGCGTCGAGCAGGATCGCCTTTGCCGGAGCAACGAGCTTTTCGAGCTCGGCACGCTTGGCAGCATCGCCCAGCACCGACTCGTCCACATTGAAGACGAAGATGACCGGCTTGGCAGTGAGGAGCCCGAGCTCTTTGATGGGCTCGAGGTCGATGCCCGACACCGACAGGAGCTTGCCGTCGTTGAGCACAGCCTGTGCGGCGAGCGCGGTCTCGAGCGAGGCGGCCTCAGCCTTCTTGCCCTTGACCTCTTTCTCGATGCGCGGGATCGCCTTCTCGAGTGTCTGCAGGTCGGCCAGAATCAGCTCGGTGTTGATGGTCTCGAGGTCGCTCGCCGGGTTCACCCCGCCCTCGACGTGCACCACATCCGGATCGACAAATCCGCGCACCACCTGGGCGATGGCATCGGCCTCGCGAATGTTGGCCAAGAACTGGTTGCCCAAGCCCTCCCCCACACTGGCACCACGCACGATGCCGGCGATATCCACAAACGAGACGGGCGCGGGCAGGATGCGCTCACTGGCAAAGATGCCGGCGAGCACGTTGAGACGCTCATCCGGAAGGTTGACCACGCCCACGTTGGGCTCGATGGTGGCAAACGGATAGTTGGCCGCCAGCACCTGGTTCTTGGTGAGTGCGTTGAACAGGGTGGACTTGCCAACGTTGGGCAGACCGACGATTCCAATAGTGAGAGCCACGAGAGTCAAGCCTACCGGCGGAGGTTCCGGCTCCCCTCACCGAAGACTCGTCACACGAGTTATGAACATGCTTGCCCAGAATAAATGTTACATGTAACAATGCTGAGTATGACTAGTGGCGACAGAGTGAGCAAACACCGGAGGCGCAAGATGAACGAGGGACTCAAACTCCTGCAGGTCTGGGTTCCCGATAGGACGTCCGAGAAATACCTGGCCGAAATTCAACGCCAATGTGTCACCGCCAACGCCGATCCCTTCCGTTCGAAGACACTCGACTGGCTGGAAGATGTCCAATCGGAGTTCGTCTCACGGCAGCCTGAGTTTGACTGGACCGACTGGGGCATCGATCCCCTCGCGTCAGATGAGTCCGAAACGGCGACCCGTTGAAGCGAGGGGAAATTTGGATTGCTGCAGGAGGAATGTATCCCAGCAAGCCTCGCCCTGTCCTCATTGTTCAAGACAATGCCTTTGCTGAACTCGATTCGCTGACGTTCTTCCCACTCACCACCCATGAGCTCGACATCCCGGCGCTTCGCATACCGATATCGGTATTAACTTCCGACGGCAGAACTATCGCCAGTTTCGTCGAAGTCGACAAGATAACGACACTTCACCGTCGACAGTTCTCGCGAAAAATCGGCGTCGCGACCATACGCGACATGCGCCACATCGAACGCGCGATGCTCGCATTCCTCGGAATCGGATCTCCCCGTTAGGCCGTGAAGTCAGGCGTCACGTGCCACACCGTTGACGTTTCCAGCGCTTCGAGCACCCACAGCGCCTGCACCTTTGCATGGTCGTCGTTCACATCGCTGTAGACATCAACCGCGAGGGGCGGCGGCTCGCCGAACTTGGGGATCTCCATCTCAATCCAGGTGTGATCCGAGAGGGGAATCCATGGGCTGGGCGTTCCGCCGTCGCGCACGACCGAGCCGCACGCCAACGCAACGGAATCGAGCGCATCAATCTTGTTCACCGCGTTGTGCACCACGAGCGTGGCGCAAAAAGCCGTCTCGAAATCAGGTCGCTTGAGGCTCGTCACTTTGCGCTGCTAGTTCTGCGGGAAACCGAGGTTGATGCCACCGTGGCTGGGGTCAAGCCAGCGACTGGTGACGGCCTTCGCGCGCGTATAAAAGTGCACGCCCTCGATGCCGTGCACCTTGGTGTCGCCGAACAGTGACTGCTTCCAGCCGCCAAACGAGTGATACGCCACCGGCACGGGAATCGGCACGTTGATGCCCACCATGCCCACCTGGATTTCGTTCTGGAAGCGGCGAGCTGCGCCGCCGTCGTTGGTGAAGATGGCCGTACCGTTGCCGAACGCACCCAAGTTGATGAGGTTCACGCCCTCGTCGTAGCTGGCAACACGAACGATGCTGAGCACCGGACCAAAGATTTCCTCGGTGTACACCGTCGACGACGTGGGTACGCGATCGAGCAGCGTGGGTCCGAGCCAGAACCCGGCAGCATCACCATCCACCTCGATACCTCGACCGTCAACGACCACAGTGGCGCCGTCCTTCGCGGCCACGTCGATGTAACTTGCCACCTTGTCGCGGTGCGCCTCGGTGACTAGGGGCCCCATGTCGCACGAGCGACGGCCGTCTCCCACCACGAGCTTGGCCATGCGTTCGGTGAGCTTGTCGATGAGCACATCGGCCACGGGCTCCACGGCCACAACCACAGAGATGGCCATGCAGCGCTCGCCCGCCGAACCGAATCCGGCGTTGATGGCCGAGTCGGCCACGAGGTCGAGGTCGGCATCCGGCAGCACCAGCATGTGGTTCTTGGCGCCACCGAGAGCCTGCACGCGCTTGCCGTTGGCCGCGCCGGTTTCGTAAACGTACTTAGCGATGGGCGTTGACCCCACGAACGAGACCGCGGCCACATCGGGGTGGGTCAGTAGGCCGTCGACGGCCTCCTTGTCACCGTTGAGAACCGTGAAGACACCGTCCGGCAGGCCGGCCTCTTTCAGAATCTGTCCGAGCCAGATGGCGGACGAGGGGTCCTTCTCGCTGGGCTTGAGCACGACCGTGTTGCCGGCCGCGATGGCCACGGGGACGAACCACAGCGGAACCATCGCCGGGAAGTTGAACGGACTGATGACACCCACAACGCCAATGGGCTGGCGAATCGTGTACACGTCGACGTTGGTGGAGGCGTTCTCGGAGTAGAAACCCTTCAGCAGGTCCTGGATGCCGCACGCGAACTCTACGACCTCCTGACCGCGAGTGATTTCACCGAGGGCATCCGAGAGCACCTTGCCGTGCTCGCTCGTGATGATCTCGGCCAACTCGCCCTTGCGGGAGTTGAGCAGCTCGCGGAACGCAAACATGACCTGGGTGCGCTTTGCCAACGAGGCATCGCGCCAGGCCGGGAAAGCAAGCGAGGCGGATTCGATTGCGGCGTCGATCTCGGCACGATTGGCGAGGCCCACGTTCTTTGTGGCCACTCCGAGGGCGGGGTCGAACACGGGCGCGGTGCGGCCGGAGGTGCTGGGCACGGCGGCGCCATTGATCCAGTGGGGAATGAGCGGAAGATCAGTCATATCAATTCCTTGGTGTGGGTACTACGAATCTAGCCGGTGTCGCACACCCGCGCCGAAGACGTTGGGCCGCGCCGGTCAAAGCGAGCACTTGCGGTCGTGGCAACCCGCGACCGTCCGTGGCCGGTGTCACACTAAACGCATGGATATTGTTGCGCTGTTGGTGGGAGCCGTCGTCGGCCTCGTGTTGGGATTCCTTGTCGCATGGATCGTGCGCGGGTCGCGAGCGACCCAGAATGGCGACGCGTCGCTCGGTGTGCGTTTGGCTCAGGCCGAGGCCGTGGGCATGGAGCGCCAAGCCCAGATTGAAGCGCTCGCGCAACGCAACAAAGACTTGGTCGATCAGCAGGAGCGGGATGCGCGCGTGGTTGCCGAACTGACTCCCATCAAAGAGGTACTGCACCAGATGACCGTCAAGGTCAACGCCATGGAGAACGAGCAGAAGCAACAGCACGGGCTCATCACCCAGCAGCTCACCGACAGTCGCCGCGCGGGCGACGAATTGCGCGCCACCACCGAATCGCTGGCCAGCGCGCTGCGCTCCAACAACGTCAAGGGACAGTGGGGTGAGGCACAGCTGCGCCGAATCGTCGAAGTGGCCGGCCTGCTCGAATTCGTTGACTTCTCCACGCAAGAGACCACGAGCACCGAGGGCGGCAAGATTCGCCCCGACATGACCATTCGCCTTCCCGGCGGTCGCACCATTCTGGTAGATGCCAAGGTGCCGTTTACGGCGTATCTGGAAGCCAGCCAGATTCCCTCCAACGCCGCGGGCGAGCAGGGCGCACAGCGCGAGAAGCTCCTCAAGGATCACGTGAAGGCGTTGCGCGCGCACATCGACAGCCTCAGTGGCAAGGCCTACTGGGACGGCTTCGACGGTGCCTCAGAGTTCGTGGTGGCATTCGTGCCCAGCGAATCGCTGCTCTCGGTGGCGCTCGAACTCGACCCCACGATTCTCGAATACGCCTTCACCAAGCGCGTTGCCCTGGCCTCACCGGTCAACCTCTGGGCCGTACTCAAGACCGTGGCTTATAGCTGGCGTCAGCAGGTCGCCGCCGAACAGGTCACCGAGATCATCAAACTCGGACAAGAGCTCTACAAGCGCGTGGGCGTGGTGGCCGGTCACGCCGACACGCTTCGCTCGGCACTCGACAAGGCCGTGAAGAGCTACAACGAGTTCGCCGGTTCGCTCGAACGCAACATGCTCACCACCGCCAAGAAGTTCCCCGGCATGGATCCCAACGTCACCCTCAAAGAGGTTCCGGCCATTGCCTCAACCACCGAGGGATTCCGAAAAGAAGAGCTCACCGGCAACGACTAGCCGCGTGCTGTCGGGCATGATGAGAGAACATGTCTGACATCGCCCGCAAACTTGCTCCCCGTCCCGTGTGGGCCGGGCGAACGCTGGCGCTCATCGGCATTGTCATCGTGGCGTTCAATCTCCGCACCCTGCCCGGATCGCTCTCGCCACTCTTCGCGCTCATCGAACAAGAGTTCTCAGTGCCCACGATCGCCATCGGCATCATTGGCGCCATTCCGCCCGCGTGTTTCGCCGTGGCGTCTCTCGTCACCCCTCGTATCGGCCGACGTATCGGCATCGAGTGGGGTCTGATCGTCAGCCTCGCGTTCAGCCTCGTCGGACAACTCATTCGGGTGGTCTCCAACGACTGGCTGGGCCTGGCCGTGGGCACCTCGGTGGCGCTCTTCGGCATCGGCATGGGCAACGTGCTGTTGCCGCCGACCATCAAGAAATACTTCCCCGATCGCATCAGCCTCGTCACTGCCATCTACGTGAGTGCCATGACGCTCAGCGCGGCGCTGCCCCCGTTTGTGGCCGTGCCGCTGGGCAACGCCGTGGGCTGGCGCTGGGAGCTGGTCACATGGGCCGTCGTGACGGGAATCGCGTTCCTGCCGTGGCTCGCACAACTGCGCAAGGAACGACGCGAGACGGGTGGTGCCGACCACCTCGGTCGACACAACCGTGTGCGGCTCAACCTGTGGCGCTCCCCTACCGCCGTCGCCATCGCCCTGACCCTCGCGGTGTCGTCGCTCAATGGCTACATCGTCAACGCGTGGCTTCCCATAGCCATGGTGGGCATTGCCGGCGCTTCTCCTGCAACCGCGGGACTCTACTTGGCCCTGTTTGCCATTGTGGGATTTCCCATGGCGCTCATCGTTCCCGCGCTCGCCCGGCGCGTTCCGCGCACCGACATCTTTGTCTATGTGTCAGCGGCTTTTCACGTTTCGGGGTACCTTGGCCTGCTGTTCTTACCCCACGTGATTACCTGGCTCTGGGTCGTCCTGGTGGGACTGGGTGGACTCATCTTCCCGCTCACACTCACCCTCGTGAACCTGCGCACCAAGTCGACGAGTGCTTCGCTTCAGGTCAGTGGCTTCTCGCAGATGGGCGCCTACACGGCAGCCCTGTTTGGCCCACTCGTGGTGGGCGTGTTGCACGAGGTGACCGGTCAGTGGACCGCTTTCCTTGTGCTGATGATCGCCATCTCGCTGTGCGTGATCCCGGCCGCAATCGTTCTCGGCCGCGGGCGCTTCATCGAAGATGAAGTCGCGCGACAGTCGACGAACTAGGCCCAGCGCTCGGCGAGGTAGTCGGCCTGCACGCGACGAATAGTGCCCGACTTCCCCCGCATGATGATGCTGTCAGTGCGAATGATCGGACCCTTGCGACGCACACCGCCGACCAAGGCGCCGTCGGTGACACCCGTAGCCACAAAGAAGGTGTTGTCAGAGTTGACGAGCTCGCTGGCCTCATAGACGTGGTCCATCTTGAGGCCCGCGTCGACGCCAGCCTGCGCCTCAGCGTCGTCTTTGGGGGCGAGGCGTCCCTGAATGAAACCGCCGAGCGCCTTGATGGCACACGCGGTCACGATGCCCTCGGGGCTGCCGCCAATTCCAATACACATATCGATGCGCGCTTCTTCTCGGGCCGCGTTGATGCCGCCGGCCACATCGCCGTCGAGCAGAAGGCGCGTGCCCGCTCCCGCATCGCGGATCTCTTGAATGATTCCCTCGTGACGCGGGCGGTCGAGAACCGCCACCACCATTTCGCCCACGGGCTTGCCCTTGGCCGCGGCGAGCGCACGAATGTTCTCAGCAATCGACTGACGAATATCCAAGATGCCCACACCCTCGGGGCCGGCCACGAGCTTGTCCATGTAGAAGACGCTCGAGGCATCGAGCATGGTGCCGCGGTCAGAAGCGGCAATGACGGAGATGGCGTTCTGACGACCCGCACTCGTGAGGCTCGTGCCGTCGATGGGGTCCACCGCAATGTCACACGCGGGACCATCGCCCGTTCCCACGACCTCACCGTTAAACAGCATGGGGGCGTTGTCCTTCTCGCCCTCACCGATCACAATCGTTCCTGAAAAGTCGACGGTGTTGAGAAACGCGCGCATGGCATCCACGGCCGCGCCATCGGCGCCATTCTTGTCACCGCGCCCCACAAACGGGAACGACCGGATGGCGGCAGCCTCGGTGGCGCGCACCAGTTCCATGGCGAGGTTGCGATCGGGGTGCAGGAACATCGGGCCGGAAGCAGAGGTCATGCCTTCACTTTATCCGCACCCGTTCGCCTTCATTAGACTGAAGTCGGTCGCGTCCGCGGCCGTGTGCGCCTACGAGGAGTAGTAATGCCCATCGCCACCCCGGACCAGTACGCCGCCATGCTCGATCGCGCAAAAGCCAAAGGCTTTGCGTACCCAGCCATCAACGTCTCAAGCTCGCAGACACTCAATGCCGTACTGCAGGGCCTGACCGAGGCCGGATCCGACGGCATCATCCAGGTGACCACGGGTGGCGCCGACTACTTTGCCGGCCAGAGCGTGAAGGCCCGCGCCACCGGGGCCATTGCGTTTGCTCGCTTTGCTCGTGAGGTGGCGGCTTCGTACCCCATCACCGTTGCTTTGCACACCGACCACTGCCCCAAGGATGCCCTCGACTCTTTTGTGAACCCCCTGATTGCCGCCAGTGAGGAAGAGATCAAGGCCGGCCGCGAGCCGCTCTTCCAGTCGCACATGTGGGACGGCTCGGCCGTGCCGCTGGCCGAGAACCTCGAGATTGCTCAGGTCATGTTGGCCAAGACGCGTGCCATCAATGCGATTCTCGAAGTTGAGATTGGCGTTGTCGGCGGCGAAGAAGATGGCGTGAGTCACGACATCAACGACAACCTGTACACGACGGTGGAAGACGCCATCGCCACAGTTGAGGCGCTGGGCCTCGGAGATAACGGTCGCTACATGGCCGCCATGACGTTCGGCAACGTGCACGGCGTCTACAAGCCGGGCAACGTGAAGTTGCGCCCCGAGCTTCTCAAGGAAATCCAGGACGGCGTGAAGGCCAAGTTCGGCACCGGAGCCAAGCCCTTCGACCTCGTGTTCCACGGCGGATCCGGATCGACGGATGCTGAAATCGCCGAGGCCGTCGCCAACGGCGTCATCAAGATGAACATCGACACCGACACGCAGTACGCGTTTACGCGCTCGATTGCCGACACCATGTTCACCAACTATTCGGGCGTGCTCAAGGTGGACGGCGAAGTGGGCAATAAGAAGATCTACGACCCGCGCGCGTGGGGCAAGATTGCCGAGTCGGCCATGGCGGCCCGCGTGGTTCAGGCCACCCAGCAGCTCGGCTCGGCCGGCCACTCGGGCAAGTAACCCGTGGCTGACGACACCGAGAAGAAGCCACCCACCGAGGACCCGCTCGCACCCCGGCGTTTCCCCTTTGACCGCGTGGTGGCCATCGCGCTCCTCGTGGTGGGAGGCATCAGCATCTTTTCATCGCTCGGCGAGTACCTCAACATGACGGTCACGCTCAACAAGCTGCTGGCCGAACTGCACGTGCAAATGCCCGAGTTTGCCGAGATGACCTACACGGATACTGGTCTGGCGCAGCCCGTGGGCCTGATTATCATCACGCTCGAGGGCCTGATCTTTGGCCTGACAGTGTGGGCCACGGTGCGACGCATCTCGGCAAAGAAACTCGCGTTTTGGGTGCCCATCGTGGGGTACCTTGCCACGTCAGCCGTCGTTTTTGGCGGGCAGATAATCTGCCTGTTTAGTGACCCCGCGTTCGTCGAGACGTTCTGGGCGGCCACGCAGGCGCTCCAGGCGGGCACCGGCAGCGCAACACCCTCGCCGACGAGCACAATCCCCGTCTCGTAGAGTAGATTGTTTTACTAGTGGGGTTCTTTAGAGTGCCCTGCTTGCTTTCTCTCCATCACTCACTAACACCTCACAACAAGAAGGAATCATGAAAAAAATCCTCGTGGGCGCCGCAATCGGCGCCATCGCTCTCGCCGGTGTTGCCGCGGCAGCTCCTGCCAACGCTCTGGCGTGTGGCACCTCGGCGCTTCTCGTCAACGGACCCAGCGACACAGCCAACCAGCTCACCTGGTTCAGCCCCACGGGAACTGTGCTTGAGACCGTCCCCATGGGCGAAAGTCAAGGCTACGGCGACATCGCTCTCTCGAAGGATGCTCTGACCGTCTTCGGTGTTCAGAATACAGATCCCGGAGACCCGGCGGGCGACGTTGTCGACTTAGTGGATGCAGCCACGGGTTCAGTGAAGTCGACTCTGACCATGACCGGCCCCGCTGCTGGTATCGGTGGTTGGGATGGCGCGGCCATTCGCCCCGATGGCAAGCTCATTGTTGGCTCGAATGCATCGGAAAAGGTTTTCACGGTTGACACCGCCACAGGCGCCTCAACAGAGTTCTTTGACTACACCACACTGACGAGCGTCGAGAGTGCCTATACCACGGGTGACTTTGTGACCCTTGACAATGGTGATGAAATCGCACTGGGAACGCTTAATGACGGAAGTTCAGACTTGTACGCCGTTATTCGCATTCACCCCGACGGCACCGGCATTATTCTCGGCTCCGTGGAAAACTCCTGGGGCGCCGGACGCGTGGGTGACGACCTTCAGCTCGCTGGGTCTGACGGCGTGATTCGCCAGATTGCTCTTGCCGATCTGCCAATCGTCGAGGGTTTCGACCCGCTGACAACGACCACAGTAGTTGACACGGGTGACCTGGGGTCCCTGTGGGGTGCTGCCGGAACCAAGGACGCGGGAACGCAGGAGTGTGTCACGCTTCCTGACACCGGCCTCAACAACGGCACGGCACTCACTGTTGGTCTCATCGCTGCAGGCCTCGGCATCGCCGGTGCTGCCAGCATCGTGATTGCTCGCCGCAAGCGCGCCTAGTCACACACAACAGATTCGAGGGGCATCGCCGAAAGGCGGTGCCCCTCGGTCGTTAACTGGATGGAGAGATGTCGTCAGTACTGGGAGCAGGCCTGCCGGGCCTGCTCGAGCATGAGTCGGCGCTACGCCTGGCGGCTGGGGCGCAGCTCTTTGGGAAGCGAGAAGATCAGGTCTTCCTCGGCGGTCTTCACTTCGACAACGTCGGTGTAACCGCCGGTAGCCAGCAGTGCCAAGAGCTCGCTGACTAGTTCCTCGGGAACCGACGCACCGCTCGTCACGCCAACCGTGGCCGCGCCGAGCAACCACTCCGGGTCGACCTCGCTGGCATAATCGACGCGATAGGCCGCCCGCGCACCGTACTCGAGAGCGACCTCGACGAGCCGCACTGAGTTGGACGAGTTCGCCGAACCGACGACGAGCACCACATCGGCATCCGGTGCAACTTTCTTGATGGCCACCTGTCGATTCTGTGTGGCGTAACAGATGTCATCGCTGGGCGGGTCCTGCAGGTTGGGGAACCTCTCGCGCAGGCGCGCCACGGTCTCCATGGTCTCGTCAACCGAGAGGGTGGTCTGCGAAAGCCACACCACGTTGTCAGGGTTCTTCACGATGACCGTGTCGGCAGCGGCCGGGCCATCAACCAACGTGACACGGCCGGGTGCCTCGCCCATGGTGCCCTCAACCTCTTCGTGACCCGCGTGCCCGATAAACAAGATCTCCACGTTGTCACGATCAAAGCGCACCACCTCGCGGTGCACCTTGGTGACGAGTGGGCAGGTGGCATCGATGGTCTTGAGCGAGCGGGCATCCGCCGCGTTGACCACTGCGGGAGAAACACCGTGCGCGCTGAAGACGAGGCGTGAGCCCTCGGGAACCTCGTCGACCTCGTCGACAAAAATTGCCCCGCGCTCCTCGAGCTCGGCAACCACGTGAACGTTGTGCACGATTTGCTTGCGCACGTAGACCGGGGCACCAAAAGTATCGAGGGCCTTCTCCACGGCAATCACCGCGCGGTCAACGCCGGCGCAGTAACCCCGCGGGGCGGCAATCAGAATCCGCTTGGGGCCGGAGACCGTTTCATCGGAGAGCAACTGCTCGAGCGTGGTCGTACTTCCGCCGCGTCGCGGCATGCCCAGACCCACTGATGAATTCACGACTCAAGTCTACGAGTTGCGCACGGTAACCCCCGCCCGACTGTCTGCGCGCTCGGCTACCCTTGAGACATGTCCACCGAAGCCTCTACGCTCGACAAACCGTGGTCGGTTGCCAATCTGACGGCACAGCTCAAGGCGTACATCGATCGGTTGGGCCTGGTGTGGGTCGAGGGCGAGATCACCCAGATTTCGAACGGCAAGATGGGCCGATTCGGCACTCTGCGCGACCTCGCCGAGGAAACGGCGATGGGCTTCTCTATTTGGGCGTCGGCGGCAGATCAGGTGCCTGCTGAGCTCAAGGCCGGTGACCGCGTCATCGCACTGGCCAAGGTGGACTTCTGGAAGAAGAACGGTGACATCAAGCTCGTCATTCAGCAGATGCGTCACGTGGGACTCGGCGACCTGCTCGAGAAACTTGAGCAATTGCGAGCCAAACTGGCCGCCGAAGGGCTGTTTGCCCCCGAGCGCAAGAAACCCCTGCCCTTCTTGCCCGCGCGCATCGGACTCATTACCGGCGCCGACTCAGATGCCGAAAAGGACGTGCTCAAGAACGCACGCCTGCGCTGGCCGGCCGCGGTGTTCGAGGTGCGCCACACTCCCGTACAAGGTCCGGAGACAGCACCTCGCGTCATTGCCGCGCTGGCCGAACTCGATGCCATTCCGGAGGTCGAGGTGATCATCATCGCGCGCGGTGGCGGAGACTTCTTGAATCTGCTGCCGTTCTCCGATGAGGCCCTTGTTCGCGCCGTCGCGGCCTGTGAAACGCCCGTGGTGAGCGCCATCGGCCACGAAGCCGACCGCCCCCTGCTCGACGACGTCGCCGATCTGCGGGCATCCACTCCCACTGATGCGGGCAAGCGCGTGGTGCCCGACATCGCCGAAGAGCTGGCTCGCGTGGCAGATGCCCGCGCGCGCCTGCGCAATCGCGTGACCAACATCGTTGCCAACGAGGTCACCCGGCTCGAACAACTGCGGAGTCGGCCGGTGTTGGCCTCGCATGAATGGATTACCAACCAACGCGCCGAAGACATCCTGCGAAATGTGCAACGCGGCCACGGCATCGTGATGCACGCGCTCGACATGGCGCGCGCCGAGGCGCAGGGGTTACGCGCCCAACTGCGGTCACTCTCGCCTCAGCAGACGCTCGACCGCGGCTACGCCATTGCACTGACACACGACAAGAAGCTGGTGCGCGCCATAACCGACGCACCGGCCGGCACCGAGTTGTCGCTCATGCTGGCCGACGGGCGGCTGGGGGCCACGAGTTTGGGTGTACTCGACATGCGCCCTTTTGCTAAAAGTTACACCCTCAATCTATTGTTTTCTGAAGGAAAAATTGGGCGGGCTACAACAGACATTAATCTGA
>CAIVOR010000244.1 GCA_903907615.1 uncultured Microbacteriaceae bacterium
CTGGCCGCACTCCTTGAATTGGGCGCCGGATTTCACCCCGACCTCACCGGCCGAGAAAACGTTTTTCTCAATGCAGCTCTTTTGGGAATTGATAAGAAGACGACTCAAACTAAGTTCGAAGAAATTGTCGACTTCTCGGGTGTAGCCGATTTCATTGATACGCCAGTGAAGTTTTATAGCTCCGGAATGTATGTTCGGCTCGCATTCTCGGTTGCCGTGAACGTTGATCCAGATATCCTCCTTGTCGACGAGGTGCTTGCCGTAGGCGACGAGCCATTTCAACAGAAATGTCGCGAAAAAATTGAAGGTTTCCAGAAGGATGGCCGAACAATTGTTCTGGTCAGCCACTCGGCAACGGATATTGAACGACTGGCCACGCGTGCGATAGTGCTTGACCACGGAAAAGTTGCATTCGACGGTGACCCAACTTTAGGAATACAAGAGTTGCGAGCCGGTTACCGAAGAGCGCTGAAGGAATCAGCCCAACCTCTTGCGAGTACTCCATCGAACGATATTTCCATTGTTGGAGTTCGCGCAGAAGTTGGGACGAATAAGAAAAGTCCTGACCTCACTCTTGTGGTTGACTACACAATTACGGGACCTGTCGAGGACTACCGCATAAATATTGGTGTTGACTCGCTGAACGGAGTCCGCCTCTTTACCGCCGAGTCTGCCCGGATCTTGCCGTCGCTTCCCCTGTCAGAAGGCCCGCACACCATCCGCTTGTCATATCCCGAGGTGCCGCTGGCTAGTGGCGCCTATCAGGTTTCTGTCGCCGCTTATCGAGCAGACAACACCATGGCGGACCGCGTAAGTGGCGGGTGCGAATTCGAGCTTTCGAAAGCTACCGGTGGACACGGGCTACTTTCTCTGGTTCCGCAAGCCCACGTTTCCTGACGCGCTCGTGCATCGACCTTGGTACGAACAGAGACAGCTGTTTCCTTGTGGGCGGACAGGCTAACAAGTCTCCGCACGGTAATCGTCGAAAATCCACTGGATACCGGTGAGAGGTTTGGTTTCTGGATTCCAACCCCGCGAGCGCGCGAGGGTTGAATCCAGAAGGCGGCGTCGGACACCGTTTGGTTTGTCGCTATTGAATGTGAATTCTGGCGTGACGCCAACAACTTCTGCTGCCCAACGGTAGTAGTCAGTAATGGCATGGTCTTGGCCGAAGCCAATATTCATGACCGAGTCCCAGCCGGCCAGGTTCTCTGCGGACAACGCGATCCACTTCGCAATGTCCGTTGCGGCTACAAATTCACGCCGGGACTGACCATCACCCCAAATCTCCACGGGCCCGCCATCGCGCGCAGCATCAAGAGTTTTTTTCAAGGCCGCTCCGAGGAGATGGCTGGCGGCGTTTTCACTCAGTGCTTCGTGACCAAAAATATTGCAGGGAATGAGTGCCCGATAGTTGAGGCCGTCTTCGTGTGAGATGCTCGCACACAGTTTGGTACCAAGAATCTTGGAAAGACCGTACGTCTCACTGGCCGGCTCCAGAGGCCCTGTGAGAATGTCCTGTTCAGAAAATGTGCCATCGTCCGTCTCCGGGTAAATTGCCGCCGAAGATATGTAGACAAAATTCTTGACGCCGTGCTTACGCGCACTGTTCAGAAGATTGGAGTCCATGATCACGTTGTCCAACAGAAAGCGGGTCGGGTGAGCAATGCGTTCCGCGATTCCCCGCACGAGGGCCGCTGTATGAACAATCAGGTCGGGTTTCTCACGTGCAACAAAAGCGTCAACGTCTGAAGCGTCAGACAGTTCCAGCCTGCTGCGATCTAGCGCAATCAGCTCGTCTTGCGGCCGCCCAGATCCCCACGCATCGACAATTTCTCGCCCCAACATGCCGGCGGCACCGGTAACGACTACTTTCATCGACGGAACATAGGTGTGTCTACGTAGTGGCGCCCTTCAATTTCGAGAGCGGCGACATCCGCATCCACCATGATGCGCGCAAGTTCTGGAGTGTGCACGCTGGGTTTCCAATCGAGCACGTCGCGAGCCTTGGAGTAGTCGCCAATCAACGAATCCACCTCGGACGGTCGCAGGTACCGTTCGTCAAACTTGACGTACTTCTCCCAATCCAAGCCCTTGTGCTCAAAAGCAATCTGGAGGAAGTCCTTCACCGTGTATGCCTCACCTGTGGCAAGCACAAAGTCGTGTGGCTCATTGTGCTGGAGCATGCGCCACATGCCCTCGACATACTCCGGCGCGTAACCCCAGTCGCGCACGGCGTCAAGGTTGCCCATGTAGAGCGAGTCCTGCTCTCCGGCAGCAATTCGGGCAACGGCCCGAGTGATCTTTCGCGTGACGAACGTTCCACCGCGGCGCGGAGACTCGTGGTTGAACAGGATCCCGTTGACTGCGAAGAGGCCGTAGGCCTCACGGTAGTTGCGTGTAATCCAGTACGAATAAACCTTGGCGACGCCATATGGCGATCGCGGGTGGAACGGGGTGTCTTCATTCTGTGGCGGCGGCGTTGCGCCGAACATCTCTGAACTCGACGCTTGATAGAAGCGGCAATTCACCCCGGCCTGGCGAATGGCCTCAAGCAGGCGGATGGTGCCCAGGCCTGTCGTGTCGCTGGTGTACTCCGGTTCGTCGAAGCTCACGCGAACGTGCGATTGTGCCGCCAGATTGTAAACCTCGACAGGGTTAATTTCAGCGAGAAGCGTGACCAGTCGAGATCCGTCGGTGAGGTCGGCGAAGTGCAGATAAAGGTGCTTGTCTTCATCTTGTGACGACTCATAGATGTGATCGATGCGCGTGGTGTTGAAAGTTGAGGCCCGACGAATCAGGCCGTGAACTTCGTACCCTTTGCTCAGCAGTAGCTCGGCCAGATAACTGCCGTCTTGACCGGTTATGCCTGTAATCAGCGCCTTGGGGCGTGCCGGAGTCATCAATTCCCTCTCACCGCGACGTCACTCAACGTCTCATTTGTCTGAGATTGAGCCTACCAGTTGGTCTCTCGCTACCTCGGGGAAGAGAGCTCAACCGGCCGAACTCCTCCGGCCGAAACTAAACAAGTGTCGGTCAGCCCCAAACCCTGCGCCCAATCGAGATAAGCACTTATCGACTCGGCTGAAGTGGGGGGGATGAAAGGGTAACCGCCCGGAAAATTGCCGGAGTAACCATTAATCGTAGCGATTTCCGAACTCACGGCCAGGGCAGTGGCATCAACTTGAACCAGCCACCACCACGACTCAGGATGAACGCTCTCAGGCCCCGGCTCTGTCAGAAGGAAGCTGGTGCACGATGAGTGTTCCAACTGTGACAGCGACGACCTCAGCGGTGGCGCAACAAACTGGTCCGCGGTCCAATTCGTTGGCGCCGGGCGTTGTTGCTCGATAAAGAAGAGACACAGCAGAACAGCTGCCCCCAGAACCCGAAGGGAGTGCCGCCGCGCATGGGTTCGATTCCCGTCGAGTACCCACTTTTCGACGACATAGATGACGATCAACAGAACGATCACGGTGAGGACGATATTCACTCTGAACGCAGCGCGGATGGAGGTAGCACCTGGCAGGAATTTCCACAGAAGATGAAATAGTGAAAAACCGCCCTCGCCAAAAATCATCACGACCAGCCAGGTCGCCCACACGGTAATGGCTCCCACGACTAAGGCGGTGGGAACAGCAATGCGTCTGCGGATGGCCATCGCCAGAAGCCAGAGGGATACAACCACGAAACTGACAAAGAGAATGGGTGGGATGCCCATCGCGTGCTCCGCCGACGAAGGCGTCACCGTCGGGTCCAACACATGGACGAGATCCCACCAGATTCCCGCCCCGCCCATCACGTTCACGACATCCACAACATGGGGCCCATAAGTGAGATATTCGGTCCAGGGCTTACGCAGGGCGCCAAGGACGGGGACGTAAACGAGAAGCCATGCGGCGCCAAGCCCCAGTGTGACGCCGAGGGACAGCACCCACCCCGTGAGTGACAGGCTTCGCGCGCGTCTCCACGGCGTCACCACCCAGCGGGCGCTGCGGGTGAAGATAAAAGTAAACACCACCGCGATTGCGCCGACCATGAAAAAGAAGAAAACGGGATACCAGGAGGTCAAGGCGCCAAGGGCCAGAACGGGGAGCATGAAAAACCAGGCCGTCCGTGATCTTTTTGACGTCCCGTGTCGACCATAAAGATAAAGTGCGATGATCCACCAGAAAATCCCATAACCAAGAGTTTGCACATGCTCTAGTTGCGTGACGAATGCGTAGGTTGTGCCCGCAATCAGGACAAACACAAGCTTTACGGAAAGCGACCTAAAGACCTGATGTGCGAGAAGCGCGATCCCCAGATTTCCCACAAAAATAAGAACGCACGTGGCAATCGACCAACTTGTCACCGGATCCAGAGTCATCGCCCGAAGTAGCGCGTGAACAATTCCTGGCGCTAGGAAAGCATCGGAAAACCCGAGGGTGTCCTGCGCGGGAAAGAAGAAAAGCGTGCTGCCCAGGGCTTCGTGGCCGCCGAAGAATCGAAACCAGTGCTCATAAACTGAGACGGTCCACCTGGCGTCCCCTAGGTCGCCCAGAAGTTTGCCGAAAAACAGTCCCCGCAACGGAATAACTGTGGCAACAACCGCGGCGACGACGAGCGCTCCCCGGCTGAGAAGTTGATTGCGCGCGACGCGTCGTTGCCGAACCACAAGTCGCCTAGTTCTTTCGGGAAAAAACGTTGTACTTCAGGATGCAATAAATCGCTCGAAACCCGTCTTTGGCGCCGATTTTCTTGCCCTCGGCATACGTGCGGCCGTTGTATGAAATGCCCACCTCAAAGATGCGAACGTTCATGCGCGCGATTTTGGCTGTAATTTCGGGTTCAAAACCAAAACGATTCTCACGAATGTTCACGCTCTGAATGATCTCGCGGCGAAAGACCTTGTAGCAGGTTTCCATATCGGTGAGATTGATATTCGTGAAAACATTCGACATCCACGTCAGGAACTTATTTCCGACGGAATGCCAGTAATAGACCACGCGATGGGCATACCCGCCGGCAAAGCGACTGCCAAAAACCACGTCTGCTTTTCCATCGAGAATAGGTTGGATCAAGTTCGGATACTCGTTGGGGTCGTACTCCAAATCAGCGTCCTGAATGAGAACGATGTCGCCGGTGGCCAGCGCAATGCCCGTGCGGAGCGCCGCACCTTTGCCCTGATTTTTCACATGGCGTTCGAGCCGGTCGACAAGGTGGCCATACTTCTGTGCGATCAAGTCGTAGGTGCCATCCGCTGAACAATCGTCAACAACGATGATCTCTTTGTTCTTGTA
This sequence comes from uncultured Microbacteriaceae bacterium, assembly GCA_903907615.1. Taxonomy (GTDB): domain Bacteria; phylum Actinomycetota; class Actinomycetes; order Actinomycetales; family Microbacteriaceae; genus UBA963. The sequence continues at coordinate 5,283 of CAIVOR010000244.1, forward strand.
AGGCGCATCCTTGACCGCCTGGAGAACCGTGCCGATGGTGGCAGACTCGTTGTAGCAGGGAATGACGATGGACAGTTTCACGGATTCCCCAACTCTGGTGTGCCATGTGGCGATGCATTATCAGAATACAATGGCGGAGTGCCTCGTCTGACCGTGCCACACCTCGTGACAGAAGCAGGAAAGTACCTTCTTGTTGGGGCTGTTGGCTACGTGATTGACGTGGCTATTTTCAATGCTTTTATTCTTCCGCCATGGATGCCCGAGCCCTTTCGTGAGCCAATCATGGCCAAGACCATTTCCACAATCCTCGCAATCATCTTCACTTACGCCATCAACAGTCGGTGGACGTTCAGGCGGCGCACGGGCCGCAAACCCGGATTGGTTCAGTTCTTACTGTTCGCGATCGTCAATGTCTTGGGTTTGCTCATCTCTGTGGCGTGTCTCTGGCTGTCCCACTACGTTTTCGGCTTCACCTCTGCCCTCGCCGACAACATCTCAGCCAATCTTTTTGGCGTTGGGCTCGCGACCATTTTCCGATTTTTTGCGTCCCGAATTTTTGTTTTTCCCAGCGATAAATCGCACGGAGCCGACAACATCCCCGCCGACCTCGTCTAGCTTTGTGCCGGTAGGTTTAGTCGCATGATCGACCGTCGCGTTGTCGTTACCGGAGCCAGTTCGGGCATTGGCGAGGCCACCGCTCGACTTTTTGCCGCCCGCGGCTGGCGAGTTGTGGGCGTGGCTCGGCGCGCGGACCGGCTTGCCCAACTGGCGGCGGGAACGGGCATCGAGACGTTCGTCGCCGACGTGACTAAGCAAGATGACGTCGACGCCCTGTGCGATTTCCTCGCCACAACGGGCGGCGTTGCTTCGCTCGTGAACATCGCGGGCGGAGCTTTTGGCAGCGCCTCGGTTGAAGACAGCGATGTGGCCGATTGGCAGAAGATGTTCGACGTCAACGTGATTGGCGTCAAGCGCGTCACCGCAACGTTGCTTACCCTGCTGCGTGAGGCCGCTGCCGATGGCCACGCCGACATTGTGACCATCACGTCAACGGCCGGCACGATCGTCTACGAGGGTGGAGCCGGATATAACGCGGCCAAGTTTGCTGCCCACGCACTCATGGGCGTCTTGCGGCTCGAGCTTGCGGGCGAGCCCATCCGCGTCATTGAAATTGCGCCGGGAATGGTGAAAACGGAAGAGTTTGCGCTCAATCGCTTGGGCGGCGATACCGAGAAGGTCGATGCCCTCTATGCCGGCGTTGAAGCGCCCCTCACGGCCAAGGACATCGCCGAAACCATCGTTCACACGCTGGAACTTCCGGGCCACGTGAACCTCGACCTGATCACGATGCGGCCAGTCGCTCAGGCCGCCCAGCACAAACTGATTCGAGGTAAACTGAGCCCCAAGAAGGCTTAACCTGAAAAAGTCTTAGCGTCGCTTTCGCGTCACGAGGCGGATGAACCAGTTCCACACGCCCAAGACCAGGAACGCTCCCGACAGGCCGCCCAGGATGCCGCCCACAATGTCCATCGGGTAGTGCACACCGAGCAACAGGCGACTCCAGCCCGTGGCGAGCGTGAGCAGGCACAAAAAGATCACGACGGGCCAGCGCCAGCGCGAACCGGAGAGCACCACGCACACCGCCACCGTCAACGCCATGACAAACGTGACGTGACCGCTGGGGTAGCTGAGCGCTTCCTTGTAGGCGGAGCCGTCGAAGGGCAAGGGGCGCGGTTCGGCAACCACCTGCTTGACTCCCGCAATGAGGAGCCAGCCGGCGCCAGCCACAACCATCGAACCGAGGGCCGTCAGCCAGCCCTTCCAAATAGTGACGAGAATGCCCATAACGATGAGGATGACGGCAACGACAACGTAGCGGTCGATGGCTTCAAGGATGACGGCAAGCCACTCCTGAAAGGGAGAGGTATTGGCGTGAAAGAACTCGTCAATGACATACGTGGACTTGGTCCACTCAAGGTTCGCCACGGCAACGAAGCCAATGATTGCGGTGAGAATGTAACCGCCGAGACCCCACCAGAAAGCACCTCGGGGAGCGGACAGGATGCCCGTTCCCATGTGAAATTTCTTTGCCACGTGTTTTCACTCTCTCGTGCGGAATAAGTCAACGCATTGAGTCTACGGGCGGCGCAGGAGGTGGGGGGAGACGGCGGGGATTCGACGCCCCACTTGCGAAAACCCCTCACAAAGCATGCTTTGCTCGGCGCAAGCGGGGACCCCAGCGCGTTCATTCACCCAACCGCGTCAAAAACAAGAACCCACCATGCGGTGGGTTCTTGTTTTTGGCGGAGACGGCGGGAGCCGTCGGCAGTCCACTTCTCCTTCAGCATTCACTGGATGCTGAAGCCTCCCAAATCCCGACACCGATACAACCAAGCCAACAAAAAACCGCCCGGAAGAGGGAGGTTGTTTTGTTGGCGGAGACGGCGGGATTTGAACCCGCGGTCCCCTTACGAGGACTCCACCTTAGCAGGGTGGTGCACTAGGCCGAACTATGCGACGTCTCCTCGAACAAGCACTGCTTGCGCGACAAATAAAGCATACCGGCACGGCGCAATGGCCACGAACCTGAGGTCGTGGAGCTAGTTATTGCCCTTCGAGCAGGTGACTTCGCCGGCGTTCTGGCCAAGTAGCTGGCCGCTCAACACGACCGGTGCCGGCAGTACCGACACCGGGGTCGGGGTGGGTGTTACGGTGTTCGTTCCGGTAACACGTGGGGTCGCGGTGGGAACAGGGTCCGTCGCGATGGTTCCCGACTTGACCGAGCCTGCACCTGTTTCGCCGCTCAAGGCGATGGGCTGGTCGGCAAGTATGGCAGCGAAGAGTTCTTCGGCCGCAGCCTCTTTGGGCTGCACCTTTCCGCTGTAAACACCCGAGCCACCCGTCGATCCGGGATATTGAACGAAAACTACTCGGTCGAGGGGAATGCTCCGCAGCGCCATTGCAATCGACACCATGGTGTCCACGTTGTTGAGGCTCTCCGACAACGTCATGTTGCCCACGGCTGCCTTGGCCATGTTGTAGAGCGTCAGAGGATTGGTGAGGGTTCCTTCGCTCTTGATCTTGCGCACCAGGGCCGAGAGAAAGACCTGCTGACTGCTGATGCGACCGAGGTCCGAACCGTCGCCGACTCCGTGCCGCGTTCGCAGAAATTGCAAGGCGTCCGCGCCTTTGAGAACGTGATTTCCAACGTCGAGATAGGTTCCCGTGAATTCATCCGCAATGGGCTCGGAAACGCAAATCTCAACTCCACCCACGGCGTCCGCCATGTTCATGACACCGCTGAACTGAATCATTGCGGCATATGGAATGCTCAGGCCGGTGAGCTCCTCAACGGTCAACACCACGCAGGGTAGGCCTCCATCATTCAATGTGGCGTTAATGGGGCCAGTCCAACCGCCTCCGCCGTCGGGGCAATCAGCGATGGGTATCACCATGTCGCGGGGGATGCTCACGGCTACAGCACTCGTGTGGTCAGCCGATATGTGGAGAATCATGTTTACGTCGTTGAGAACGGCACCGTCATATTCGCCAAAGATGGGATCCTGGCCTTCCCTGCTGTCGCTGCCCACGAGAAGCAGGTTCACACCACCCTCGATTTCACCGATCTGAGGAATGACGTCTTCCTGGTTGGCCAAAGTGACTGACTCTTTGGCGCTGTTAGCGACATCCCACACGGCGACCGCGGCAACGCTTGTACCGCTCACCAATGCAACGGCCAATGCCGTAGCGATAATGGTGATGACGAAGCGAACTCCGCCAACCTGCGAGCGCTTGCGGCCGTGGGTCACGGGTGCTTCGGCACGGGAGTCATTCTTGCGGGCCATGATGTCCTTTGTGTCTCACATTTTCGGGTTGTCACTGGCGGAGGGCGTGGGATTCGAACCCACGAGGCATTGCTACCCACTGGTTTTCAAGACCAGCTCCTTCGGCCGCTCGGACAGCCCTCCCACGACTTCGAGACGGGGTGGACCGTCGTCGACGACAGAGCAAAGTCTACCCGAACGCTTCTGACAGCCTCGCAGAGACGCCTGAGCGCAAACTGAACGACAGTGTTGGTGACTAGATGCGTGCCAGCGCGTCGGCGAGCCCGTGCTCCATGACCGAAGCGCACTGCTCGTTGGATGCGGCGATCACCTCGCGTGGCGAGTCCTGCATGGCAACGCCACGGCCCAACTGCGCCGCCCACTCGAGCATTTCGATGTCGTTGCGGCCGTCGCCGGCGGCAAACACGTGCGTGCGCGGAATGCCGAGGTGTTCGCGCACCTTCTCAAGGCCCGTCGCTTTGTTCACGCCGTCGGGGGCGATGTCGAGCCACGCGGTGTATCCGATGTGATACGTCACGCGATGCAGGCCCATCTTCTCGACGACCTGCAAGAAAGACTCGGTATCGTCCGTGGGTGAGATCACCACAACGCGCGTGACCTCGCGATGCATGAGTTCGTCAAAGTCGACCTGGTGGGACTCGTTCATCTGGCTGACGTACGGAAAGGACTCGGTAAA
>CAIVOR010000245.1 GCA_903907615.1 uncultured Microbacteriaceae bacterium
CGCCGCCGCCTCGCACGCAAGTAATTCAACTGGTGCGTCTCCGTCACGGGGTCGCATGATGGCATCCCTCGGGCTTTGGGCTCGGGGGATGTCTTTTTGGAGTGGAGTGACGGGCTGGAAACAGCTGTTGCTTGTTACGAAACGGGCTCGTGTCGTTGGGGATCTCGGCGAGATGTTTGCGAAGTGTTCACGTCACCATCGGCGCCGCAAGGCACGAAACACATGGTTTTTGCCCTAGTATTTCCGAGTCATAGTCGCCTTCTTTCGGAAAGGTACTTTGTGAACAAGAAACTTGCTCTTGCCGCAGTCGTCTTAGCGACCACCGGTATTGTTGCCGCGGGTGTTGCCCCCGCTCAGGCTCTTGCGTGGCCTTCGGGCGGTCGGTTCGTTATTTCTGGTACCAGCGGCGGAGGTGCCGTTTGGGAAATGAACGAGACGGGGATTTTCCTGGCCTACGATGTCAACGATGTGCTGGCCGGGCCTCCTTACCCCAACGCGATTTACGGCGACGATTACCTCTACTGCGGTGACTCCAACGGAGATGGCAGCGATTCCACACTGACTGAGGAAGCCAACGGTGACATCACCATCGACTGCCAGCCCAATGTGGGTGACCTCTGGGAAGGTGTGACGGTGACAATGCACTACCGTCTGTTCGCGGAAAGTTCCTACGGCTACTTGGCGCGTCAGTGGGCAGAGATTCACAACACCTCGGGTGCCACGATCGACATGGCGGGTAGCGAGCTGTATGACATGTACTACTACAACGACAACAGCGCGGGCGGGGCAAGCCTCTACACCGCTTCCGACGGTGCAACTGGCTTTGATCTTGAAGCGGATGGTCAGGTCTGGCTCGTTTCGGGTAATTCGGAACCTAACAACGTGATCATGGGCGCCGCCTGGGGCTCGCCGTGCAAGTCAAGCGAGTTTACGTTCGACTCCAGCTACTACTTCCCGAGCAGCGTCAACGTGATTGCTGCCGGTGAGACGGTGAACTTGGTCACTTTTGTGAACATGGTTTTCCCGGCCGAGAGCACCGGGGCCGCGGCAACCGCGGCGAACGAAACGGCTCTGGCTCAGGCCAAGGCCGAGTTCGACTTGGGTCTCAAGGGACGCCTCGCTGAGGGCCTGACGCCCGGCCTGAACGTCGCTGGCTGGTGTGGCCCGGATGCCGCCCTCCCCGACACCGGCGCCAACACTTCGGTGATCGGTTCGTCGCTGGCCATCAGTGCGGGTCTGCTCACCGCCGGTGTTCTCGCGCTGGTGATGGTCCGCCGCCGCCTCGCACGCAAGTAATTCAACAGGTGCGTCTCCGACACTGAGACGCGTGACGACATCCCTCGGGCCCTGTGCCCGGGGGATGTCTTTTTATGCCGAGGTGATGGCGGAAAGACCTTGACGAAACACGTCGCGCATCCACTGGTGCGCGGTGTCCGTGTTGTGCGTGGGGTGCCAGTAGAGGGTCTCGATAATGTCGACGCGACCGAACGGCGCCTCCACGCCGATCGTCTGGGTGAGCGGGCCGAAGCGCTCGGCCAGGCGAGCCGGCACCACGGCCACGAGGTCCGTACCGGCCACGATTGACGGCAACGGCAGGAAGCTCGCCGTCGTCACGTGAGCGTTGCGGGTGAACCCGAGCTCCCGCAGTTTGCGTTCGGCGGGGTTCACGTGTGCCTGACCAAAATCGCACACGGCCTGCGGGAGCGACTGGAACGCCTCCCAGCTGAGGGCGCCATCGACCAGCGCTGAGTTGTTGGGGTCGACCAGGCAGACGTAGTGGTCGACGAACAGTTCGAGGTGGTCGCCGTCGATGCCGATACCGGGAACCGTGGCAACAAAGTCGTGTTTGAGCATGTCGCGCTGACTGTCGGTGGGCTGCGTGGGCAGGGACAACACCTCAATGCTGATGTGCGGGGCGAGCGCAAGGGCGCGGTCGAAAAGCGGCGCCAACTCGAGGGCTGCGAAGTCGGTCATCAGAAGCGTGAACACGCGCGTGCTGGTGGCGGGGTCGAACGGGCCGCCGCTGCCCAGCGCGTTCTCAATCAGCGGGATGGTGAGCTGAACCTGGGGGAGCAGCTGGCGAGCCAGCGGGGTCAATTGGTAGTCGCGACCGACGCGCACCAGCAGTTCGTCCGAGAACTGAATGCGCAGCCGGGAGAGGGCGGCACTCATCGACGACTGACCCATGCCGATGCGGTCTCCGGCGCGCGTCACGTGCTCCTCTTCGAGCAGCGCGCGCAACGCAATCAGGAGGTTGAGGTCTTTGCCGGTGAGTGACACGCGACCTCCCTTTTGTGCTCAACTGTCGAGGGTTAGCCTAGCCACGTGCTCCGCTGGCGGTGGGCCTGTGCCACGATGGGCTGGTGACGACCAAACTCGCCCTCGCCCTCACGGGAGTGATGCTGGCTGCCCTGGGGTTCATTGGAACCCTTGGCCCGTTTGGCACCGACGCCTATCTGCCGGCGTTCCCCGCCATGGCTGACGACCTTCGGGTCACCCCGAGTTACATCGGACTCACCCTCTCCCTTTTCACAATCGGCATGGCCGTCGGGCAGTTCTTTCTGGGGTCGCTGTCTGATCGCATCGGCCGCAAGACCGTCATCGTCGGTGGTGGCTTGCTCATGGCCGTGGCGAGCGCGCTCGCCGGCTTTGCCGCCGACGCGGGTGTGCTGATTGCGCTGTGCTTGTTCATGGGCCTCAGCGCGTCGGCGGGAGTCGTTGGCGGACGGGCAGTCGTAGCCGACCTCACCCACGGCGAGGCTGCGGTGCGGCCTTTCACCATCCTCGGCATGGTGGTGAGCATTGGCCCGATCATCGGCCCTATGGGCGGCACGCTTCTAATCGCGCTGGGAGGATGGCGCGCCATCTTCTTCGGCCTGGCCATTTTTGCCGTGGCGTCATCCGTGTTCGTGGCTATTGCCGTTCCCGAGTCGCTGCCTCGAGACAAGAGACACACGGGCGGCGTGACTCAGATGTTTCGCATGGCCGGCAGCATTCTGCGCAATCGCCAGTATCTCGCCTTCGCGATTCTGATCTGGTTCGGGTTCGGAATGATGTTCACGTACATCTCAACGTCGTCGTTCATCGTTGAACACAACCTCGGGCTGCCACCCGCCGTCTATTCGGCGAGCTTTGGCATCAACGGTGTCGGACTCGTCCTGGCCGGGCTGCTCACCACGCGCCTAGCGAAGGTCGTTCGACCCCGGCGACTCATCCGCGTGGGAGTGATTGCCCAACTCGCGGCCTTCGCGAGCCTCTGGATTGTTCTGCTCACGGGCGCCTCGTCGCCGTGGACGGTTCTCCCCATCCTGTTCGTGCTGGCTGCGTCGATGGGCTTCATCTTTGGGCCGGCAACCGCCATGGCCATGGAGCACGTGCGCTTTGCCAGCGGCACGGCGCTCGCGCTCATGGGGAGCGTTCAGTTTTTGGCAGCGGCGTTGGCCGTAACCATCGCCGGAATCGTCAACCCCGATGCGCTCGTGGCGCTCGCCGAGGTGGGCAGTGTCGCCTCCGTCCTGGTTCTCGTGGCCCTCATTATGGGGCGGGCGCGACCCGTCACTCCGTCGTCGACTTCATAGTCGATAGTTACTATTCGCAGCCCGATATACCGCGGACGCGAGCGAGCGCCTATTCTCGCAAGTGGAAACCCTGCACCGACCGTGGTGCGCGTCAAGGAGATCACTGATGACAGTTCGCCAGCTTTCCCACCTTCGCTATCTCGCGCTCGCCGTTGAGGACCTCGAGACCGAGGCCGACTTTCTCAGCACCCACTGGGGTCTGAGCGTTGCCCACCGCGAGGGCGACACGGTCTATCTCGCCGCCGAGGGTTCGCCTGAGCCCTTCAGCGTGCGCCTGCGCAAAGCTGACAAGCGCATCGACCTGATTTCGTTTGGTGCTCACTCGCGCGCCGATGTCGACGCGCTGTTTGAGAAGCTCACGGCCAATGGCGTGCAGTTCGTTCACCCTCCTCAGGAACTCACACAGTTCGGCGGCGGCTACGGCATGCGCTTCTTCGATGTCGACGGTCGCACGGTCGAGGTGTCGGCCGATGTGGAGCTTCGTCAGAGCCGCAAGATTAACGAGCGTGAGCCCATCCCGGTCAAGCTCTCACACGTGGTGTTCAACACCGCGAACCTCGCCATCACGTCGGCCTGGTACGTCGAGAACCTCGACTTCGCTGTGAGTGACACTCTGGCCCACCCGCAGATGGGGCCCATCATGGACTTCCTGCGCTGCAACCCGGCACACCACTCGTTGGCGATTGCTCAGGGTCCGCACGCCTCGCTGCACCACATGTCGTTCGAGATGCGCGGTGTTGAAGAGTGGATGCGCGGCTGCGGCAAGATCCTGCGCTCGGGAACCCGCATGGTGTGGGGCCCCGGACGTCACAACGCCGGTGACAACACGTTCGCGTACTTCCTGTCGCCCGCGCGCAACACCGTGGAATACACCACGGAACTTGCCGTGATCGAAGACGAAGACGCGTGGCACCCCAGCGTGCTCGACGTCACCAAGGTCACCACGCAAGACCAGTGGGGCACGGCCAACGAGTTCACCGAGTTGATCGCGCGCGAATCGTTCAACGACGTCGACCTCGGGCTGTTCGTCGCGCCTCCGGTCTAACCTGCTGCTCGGCGTTCGCATCACACACCGATAGTTTCGACGAAGGAGTCGTCATGGCACGCTTCGACGGCAAGGTCGTCCTCATCACCGGCATCGGTGGCGGCATGGGGCGTGAAGCTGCTCTACGCTTTGCCGCTGAGGGCGCTAAGGTCGTGGGCTGCGATCTCTTCGCCGAGGGTGCCACCGAGACGGTTGATCTCGTGCGCGCAGCCGGAGGGGACATCACGAACTTCGCTCCCGTCGACCTCGCCAACGCCCACGAGGCTCAGAAGTGGATTGATGAGGCTGCGGCCGTGCACGGGAGCATCGACGTGCTCTACAACAACGCCTCCATGCCTAAGTTCGGCGCGGTCGATGAGTTGTCAATCGACGACTGGGACTACGTGATGAACAACGAGCTCAATCTCGTTTTTTACGCGTGCAAGGCTGCGTGGCCGCACCTGAAGAAAACCGCCGGCGTGATTGTCAATGTGGGGTCGATTGCGGGAACGCGCGGAGTAGAGTTCATGCCGCAAAACGCACACGGCACCGCCAAGGCGGGCGTAATCAACCTCACGCAGCAGCTGGCTGTCGAGGGTGGTCCGCACAAGATTCGCGTGGTGTGCCTCAGCCCCGGTTTCACGGTCACGCCGTCGACGGAGTGGCTGGTGGAGAGCGGCCCCCAGCCCTTTAAAGACAACATTGCGCGCATCCCGCTGGGTCGGGTCGGTCAGCCGGCAGACATCGTGAACGCGGCACTCTTTCTCGCGTCCGATGAGGCATCGTGGATTACGGGGATCAACCTGGTCGTTGACGGAGGAGGGTCGGTTCTCGGATGAGCGGCTTCAGCGGAAAACTTTACGTCGCCGGCGACGCCGGGTTTGAGGATGCCGTGTTCGCGCGGGTCTTCAACGCGCGGCGGCCCACCGATCGCATGCCCAGTGCCGTTCTCGTCGCCGAGAACGAACAGGACGTGGCGGCCGGCGTGGGCTACGCGGCGGACAACGGTCTCTCGGTTGCCGTGCGTTCCGGTGGTCACTCGTGGGCGGTCTGGAGTGTGCAGAACAACACGCTCCTCATTGATCTGGGCAAGCTGAACTCGGCCGACTACGACGAGGCAACGGGAGTCGTCTCGGGTGGTCCGGCGATTCAGGGTGGAAACGAACTCGACGCGTTCCTGGCTGAACGCGGGCGTTTCTTCAACGGCGGGCACTGCCCGTCGGTGGGCATCGGCGGCTTCCTGCTCCAGGGTGGTCAGGGCTGGTGTGAGCGCGGCTGGGGCTGGGGTGCGGAGTCTGTCGTTGCCATTGACGTGGTCACCGCGGAGGGGCAACTGGTTCGAGCCGACGCCGAGCAGAACTCGGACCTGTACTGGGCCGCCCGCGGTGCCGGGCCCTCGTTCCCGGGAATTGTCACGAAGTTTCACCTGAAGACCCGACCCCGCTTTCAGCACCTCTTCCACA
>CAIVOR010000246.1 GCA_903907615.1 uncultured Microbacteriaceae bacterium
CTCGGCGCCGAAGACCGTCGATCCGGACAAGTTGAGCCAACCAATAGGCGCGGCTTTAGCCGATGAAATCGCAACGGCAATGGGATTTTCAAAAACTGATTCCTTAACGAACCAGCAATACCTTGAGTTCGTATCTGGCGGGGGCGTCGGTGGCGATCCGGCGAAAGCAGCTCTACTTGGCCAATCAGTAGGACTCTTCATCAACAACTACGGCTTTCCTCTGTATACGACAGTGAATGGTCGGACGAAAACCTTTGCCCTTTCCAGTTTCGGTTTGATGGTGGATCCAAAGGGAAAGTTGCAAAGTCTCGCCAACGAATCTTCTCCGTCGAAAGCAGTCAATAAAGATCTTGAGCCTGGCCCGGACGGATATATGGGTGTGTGGTGTCGAGCCAACGGATGCCAGCATTCTCTTGACCAGCTCTATGCGTCGGCCTACACCGCTGAAGTGATTTACGGAAACAAAGCGCAGAAAAACCAGAAGCCAGTTCAACTTGTGACGAATACAAAGGATGGATCCACCGCCTATGTCGGTATGTCGATGTCTCCGTCGATCTGGCTCGTCAATTTCATCTTGCTCTACACGTTGAATCCGAATTTCGGTGCGCGGATGCCGTCGTTGTGGACGCCCATTCCGGATGATATTGCGGCAACCCTCCAGGCCGATGTGGATGATGTTCGTCCGGCATCAGAACAAGGGAAAGTCGATTTCAGCAGCTACGACTCTGAACTTCCGAATTATGACGAACTACTGAAAGTGATCGCAGGAAACGGAACACAGGGAACGACGGCACCGGTCGCCGGACCGGCTCTCGATGCCGCATTGTCGCATCCCGCTTCATCGGCGGTGGATGCGCAAGGGAATGTCTATATCGCAGACGCCGGAAATAACGTCATTGAAAAGGTGACTCCTGCCGGGGCCTTGACGGTGATCGCTGGTGGTGGCGCAACGATTCCGGGCACACCTGGTCCAGCGACGTCAATGATCTTGTCGTCGCCGAGCGGTGTTGCTGTTGATGCTCAGGGCAACGTGTACATCGCTGACACCGGTCATAATCTCGTTGAGAAAGTGACCTCTGCCGGCGTGCTGAGTGTCATCGCTGGTGGTGGTGTTGTTCCACCGACAACTCCAGGTCAAGCAACGTCTGCGGCGCTATCTGGACCTCATGGCCTTGCAGTCGATAGCAACGGAAACGTTTACATCGCCGACACCGGCAACAACGTCATTGAACGTGTAACGCCTGCTGGTGCATTGACGGTGATCGCAGGTGGTGGTGTTGCATCACCAACCGCTCGTGGTCTGGCGACGGCAACCCAGCTTTCGGCGCCGGAAGGTGTCGCGGTCGACACAGACGGCAACCTCTATATCGCCGACACGGGCGCGAATCTCGTGGAAGAAGTCGATCTCGAAGTCACACCCTCGGCGACTCTGGGTTCAGGGAAGATCAACGTCCTTGCCGGTGGAGGAACCATGAGTCCTCAAGAGTCTCAGGCATCAACTGATTGGGCGACGCACTTCGGGCTTGCGACGAATATTCAATTGAGCAGTCCCAAGGGTATTGCCGTTGACGCTTCGGGCATCGTGTACGTCGCCGACACTGGTAACAACGTGATCGAACGAATCGCCTGTTCAATCTTCAGTGTTGTTGCCGGAGGCGGGGTCACTTCACCGAAGATATTGGGTCAGACGACCCACACGCAGCTGAACGGACCCACTGGCATTGCCCGCAATGCTGCAGGACAGATGTACGTCACGGACTCGGCCAACAACATGGTTGAGCGCATCGATGGCGTCGTTACCCCGGGCGTGGTCGTGGTGCGGCCGTCCTTCACCGGCTGAGCCCACACGCCGCAGAGCGGTCCAAGCTCGTACGAAAGAATGCAGGTCAAGCCACAGCGGGTCGGGCGGTAGCCTCTCCCGCTATGGCTGATCTTGCTTCAACAATTGATGAACTCTGGAACAACCGAGACGCATTGAGCGCGTCCGATGGCGATGCGGTCGCGTCTGTCGGGCAGGCAATTGCTTTGCTTGATTCAGGCGAGGCCCGTGTTGCTGAATTGGGGGCCGACGGTGAACCCATTGTCCATCAGTGGCTCAAGCACGCCATTCTTCTGTACTTCCGTCTCTCGCAAATGGCCACGATCGAACTGGCGCCGTTTGAATACGCCGACAAGATTCCGCTCAAGCGTGACTTTGCGGCCTCGGGCGTGCGCGTCGTTCCCGGAGCATCAGCTCGCTACGGATCGTTTCTTGACCGCGGTGTCGTCATGATGCCGAGTTACGTGAACATCGGCGCGCGTGTCGGAGCTAACACGATGGTCGACACGTGGGCCACGGTCGGAAGTTGCGCTCAGATCGGCGCCAATGTTCATTTGTCCGGTGGCGTCGGCATTGGTGGAGTACTTGAGCCACCGCAGGCTGCGCCCGTCATCATCGGTGACGACGCGTTGATCGGAAGTCGTTGCATCGTGGCCGAAGGTGCTCGCGTCGGTAATGGTGCTGTGCTTGGTGCCGGGGCCATTCTCACCGCTTCCATTCCAGTGATCGACGCCGAGACGGGTGAAGAACTCAGCCGAGGCGTCGTGCCGTCATGGAGCGTGGCCGTTTCGGCGACTCGGCC
>CAIVOR010000247.1 GCA_903907615.1 uncultured Microbacteriaceae bacterium
CCAAGAGTGTGCGTGGGCGATGGATGCCCGGGGTGTCAACGATGATGAGCTGACCGTCGTCGTGATTCACCATGCCCCGGATGGTGTGGCGAGTGGTTTGTGGCTTGGCCGACGTGATGGCCACTTTCTCGCCCACGAGTGCGTTCATCAGCGTGGATTTGCCCACGTTCGGTCGACCGATGAACGAGACAAATCCGCTCCGAAAAATGGGGCGCTCCGCATCGCGCTTGGCACTCTTGGACGGTCTCATTCTTCGCTTCCAAACGCACGTCGGGCATCGAGCAACTCTTGATCGGGCCAGACGAGAACATTGATGACACGGCCGCGTCGCGCTTCGACGCGATCGGCTTCGAGGTGGAGTCCGCTGACCACGACGTGGTCGCCCACTTCGGGCACGCGTTCGAGTTCTTTGGCGAGCAAGCCACCGACCGAGTCGACCTCGTCGTCCGTGAGGTCCAGCCCAAAGAGCTCACCCAAATCCTCGATGTGCAGGCGCGCCGACACGCGATAGCGCCCGTCGGGAAGTTCTACAGCTTCGGGTGCTCCCCGATCAAACTCATCGCGAATCTCGCCGACCAATTCCTCGAGCAGGTCTTCCAAGGTCACCAATCCGGCGATGCCACCGTGCTCATCAACGACAAAGGCTAGGTGCGTCGAGCTCGCCTGCATGTCACGCAGGGCGTCGTCGGCCTTCTTGAGTTCGGGCAGAAACACCGGTTCGTGGGCGAGTGACCGAACCGAAGCCCCCCGCGGTGCTGCCTTCTTGTCGAGGGCGATGCGGGCCACGTCGCGCAGGTAGAGCACCCCCACGATGTCGTCGGTGTCGTCACCGATCACGGGGATTCGCGACAGCCCGCTGCGCAGAAAGACAGCGCCGGCCTCAGCGAGGGGCGTATCGGCCTCGACCGTGACCATGTCGATGCGGGGCACCATGACCTCGCGCACGTGGGTGTCGCCCCACTCAAAGATTGAGTGAATGAGCTCGCGCTCGTCCTTTTCCAAGACATCGTGCCGGGTGGCCTCGTCGACCATGCTGAGCAGTTGTTCTTCACTGGCGAACGCGCTGGTTCCCGGCCGTCCCGGTGTCACTCGATCACCGAGCGCCACGAGAAGGTCGGCAAGCGGCCCGAGGACAATTCGCAGAATGTGCACAACCGGGGCGGCGAACGCCACGATTCCCTCGGGATGTGCTCGCCCGACGCTTCGTGGGCTCGACCCAGCCAGCACGAATGAGGCCGAGGCCATGACCACGATCGCAATGAGGAGCCCCGCCCAGAGTGGCAGGCCGCTCGACAACAGCGCCGCGGTAATCAACACGGCAACCACCGTTTCGGCAACGATGCGCGCAAAAGTGGCCACAGTGCGATGCGCACGCGGTTCACGCGCCATCGCTTCGAGTGAACGGCGCGAGCGGTGCCGCGTGGCGGCATCGCGCAGGTCATCGACGGACATCACGCCCATGCCCGACTCGGCAGCCGCCATCAAGCCGGCAAAAGCCATCACGAGCACGCTTGCCGCAACGGTGAGGAAGATGTTCACGCTACGACTCTCGAGACCGTTCCGCGAGAGCAAAACCGACAAGGATGTCGCGTTGGATCCCAAACATTTCTTTTTCCTCGGCGGGTTCGGCGTGATCGAAACCCAGCAGATGCAACATGCCGTGCGTGAGCAGCATATTCAGTTCATCTTGCAGAGAGTGTCCGGCGGTCTGCGCCTGAGCTTCGGCGACCTCGGGGCACAACACCACATCGCCCAACAGTCCGGCCGGTGTCACGAAATCATCCGTTCCGGGTCGCAACTGGTCCATGGGAAAACTCAGCACGTCGGTGGGACCGGGCTCATCCAACCAGCGCAGGTGCAATTCTTCCATCGGTCCCACTCCGTAGAGCAGGA
>CAIVOR010000248.1 GCA_903907615.1 uncultured Microbacteriaceae bacterium
CCGATCTGCTGACCGTAGAGACGTTGTTGCCCTGCACCACCGACCCGCGCGCGTTCACCTGAAGCGAGATGTGAATATCGTCACTCACGGCGTGAGCCGCGAGGTGGGGCTCTTCGACAACGCACCGCTCACCCTCACGGCCGAGATGGCTGTTGAGGCAGCGACAAAGTTGTCGGGCGCGTCCATCTTCCCCGTGCACAGCGAGGGCTGGGCCCACTTCAGCGAAGACCGGGACCTTCTGGTCGCCGCCTTCGACAAGGCGGGACTCGGCGATCGTCTGCTGCTAGTTGCGCCGGGAGCATCCGTCACCGTGAACTAAAGCACCTCACTATTCAGCGAGGCGCACGCTTTTCAGCGAGACGCCCGCTTTTCAGTGAAACGCCATGCCGCACACTTCCGCGGTTACGGTGTCTCGCTGAATGTGTATGTGCCGTCTTCGGCGAAGTTTGACTCACCAACCGGCGTGTGTGGCGTGCGATCCACGCCGAACGAGAACACATCGGGACGCGCGTAGTGACCCGCACCGTCGGCAAAGAACTTGGCAAACGGGATGAGCGACATGTCGAGGTCGGCGTAGATGATCGCCTCGTCGTCGCGGTGCGGTTCGCCCATCCATTTTCCATTGGGCGCGATGAAGCCGGTCATGCCGCCGCCCACGGTGGGGGCGTCGGGACCCGCGGGAACACCCAGGCGTTCCACAATCTCCTCGGAGATGCGGCCCTGAACCACAATCACGAAGGTCTGCGAACAGATGGCGTGGGCCTGGGCCAGCGTGCCTGAGTAGTGGTCAAAGTCGTCGGCGTTGGGGTCGGCGTGCGTGGCGTTGATTGCGGGCCACGCCGCAATGTGAATCTGCTCACCCAGGGCGGCCAGCGCGTACTTGTTGAGGTCCATGCTGTGTTCGAAGCAGATGAGACCGCCGACCTTGGCAAAACCCGTGTCGATCACAAACACGTCACGGCCATCGCCGCGACCCCACACCGTGCGCTCGGCGTTGGTGGGGTGAAGCTTGCGGTGCTTGGCGACGAGTTCACCCGTGGGAGAGAACCACGCCTGCGTGTTGTACAGCGTGCCGCCCTCGCGTTCGTCGACGCCGAGACACACCCACACGCCTGCCCGGCGACAGGCGTCCCCGATGGCCTGCGACTCCTTGCTCGGCAGCTCGATGGAGTTCAGGTACAGCTCGCGAAAGAAGGGAGCCGCATACTTTGTCGTGTGCGACCAGATCCAGTGCGGGTAGCCCGGCAGGAAGGTTTCGGGAAACGCCACGAGTTTGGCTCCCGCCGCTCCGGCTTCCTCAATTAGCGCGATGGTCTTCTCGACACCTGCCGAGAGATTGAGAAATGGCGCCGCCGCGTGAACCGCTGCGACCTTGACGATTTGTGAGAGTTCATCCATAAAAACACCCTAGGTTTCTTCTCGCCGTCCGCACAAGGCAAATTGTGCAGGGCGACTATTCGGCGGCTGCTTCGTCGAGTTCGCGCTGGCGGGCATCCTTCACGAGGCGATACCAGATGAAGAGAGCGAAGCCCGCAAAGACCGCCCACTCGATGGCGTAGAACACGTTCAGCCAGTTGAGTGAAGCATCGGTGATGACCGGCACAGATTCGATTGTCGCGAGTCCCGCCGGTGGCTCGTCCAGAACGAGGTAGCCCTCGTAGTAGGGCGGAGCTGTCTCCGGCCAGATGTTGGCGAGTGCGGCCACCGACATGCGGGTCAACTCATTGGGATCGGCATCCGGAGCAGGGGGGACAGGTTCCTGTGTGGGCATGTAGCGACCCATGACGGGCAGAAACGCCTCAACGGTGAGCGAGTCGCGAATAATAGCGACAGCTTTATCGGCGTCCTCACGCGTGGGCGCCCAGCCGAGGGCGGCCGAGAGCGAGGCGCTTTCATTGTTCGAGAAGGTATTGAGGCGGCCAATCACCCAGAAGCCGTCGACGCCAAAGTTGAGGCGATTACCGAGCACCATGACGCTGCTGGTGTCGAGTTGCGCCTCGACCGTGATGCGCCGAGCGGCGGCATCTTCGGTCATGTGTTGACCGGGATTCGCCAGCGTGGAGAGTGGCACGGCCCGCTGATCAGGGATGCTGTTTTGCGCGGCGCTCACGAC
The DNA here is from genome assembly GCA_903907615.1 of uncultured Microbacteriaceae bacterium. Taxonomy (GTDB): domain Bacteria; phylum Actinomycetota; class Actinomycetes; order Actinomycetales; family Microbacteriaceae; genus UBA963. The sequence goes on from CAIVOR010000248.1 coordinate 2,114, forward strand.
CGCGCGCTCCACCTGCCACTTACCCAACCAGGCAAACAGGGCGGCGACGGCCAGCACAAAGACGAGCATCGCAATCCAACGCGGACGACGCGCTACCTGCCAGAAACTCACGCGAATCCATCCTTACCGACTGCGGCGTCTGCCACCTGGTGCCAGGCGGCCTCGGCTTCGATGTCGTTCGTGGTTTGCTCGGCGGCCAGTTCGGCCGTGGCGCGTGCGGTGTACTCGGCAATCTCCGAAGCCACACGGGCGACATTCCACCCGAGTTCCGCTGCCATCAAAGTGGCCGTGCGCTCGGCCGCCTGAATGGCACGATCGCGCGATTCAAAGACGAGCCGTGTGCGCCGCATCAACACGTCATCGAGGTGCAGGGCCATTTCGTGGCGCGCTGCAAAGACCACTTCGACCTCTCGGTAATCCTTCGTGCCGGGCAGGCACGTGGTTAGCGCGGGTTCCGCCTCGATCATCTCGACGAGGGTCTCGATGTCGGTTCCGTATCGGCCCAGCAGTCGCGTGACTTGATAGGCGCTCAGGCCGGTGCGGCGGGCCCACTCGGCGGAGCGATTCACGGCTGCCGCGCATCCGTCACCGCCCAAGAGGGACACCTTTGCCGTCACGGATTCGACCACGTGTTCTGCCGCTCCCGCGGGGAATGTGGCCACGGCGGCATCCACGGCGTCCTTGGCCATGATGCGATAGGTCGTCCACTTGCCGCCGGCCACAATCGTGACTCCCGGTGCCGGATTCGCCACAACGTGCTCGCGCGACAGTTTCGAGGTTTCATCCGAATCGCCGGCAAGCAACGGACGCAGGCCGGCGTAAACGCCCACCACATCGTCGTGCGTGATCGGCGATGCAACGACCTTATTGATGTGACCGAGGATGTAGTCGATGTCGGCGCGGGTCGCCACCGGATGAGCGGCGTCGAGTGTCCAGGCGGTGTCGGTCGTGCCAATGATCCAGAAGCGACCCCACGGAATGACGAAGAGCACGCTCTTCTCGGTGCGCAGTAGAAGCCCCATAAGCGAGTGAAACTTGTCTTTCTCCACAAGAATGTGCACGCCCTTGGACATGCGCACCTCAAAAGTCTCGGGGTCGCCGATGAGATTCTGCAGTGAGTTGGTCCACACGCCGGCGGCAACCACCACCTGCTTGGCACGCACCTCGAAAATCTTGCCCGTCATGTTGTCTCGTGCGCGCACACCAATGACGCGATCACCGTCACGCAGAAGGTCCTGCACAAAAGTGCGCGTGGCCACATGTGCGCCGTAGTGCGCCGCCGTGCGCGCCAGCGTGGCCGTGTAGCGCGCGTCATCCACGTGGCCGTCGTAATAGGTCATGCCCCCCACGGTGGCGTGCTCGGCCAGACCGGGCGCGGCCAGCATGACCTGACGCTTGCTGAG
>CAIVOR010000249.1 GCA_903907615.1 uncultured Microbacteriaceae bacterium
CGGCCCCGACCAGCTCATCCCGTCGGGTGAACCCGCAGATCCTGCTGCGGCCGAAGGCGAATCCGGCATCCCGTTCGTGCGCGCCGACCAGGAGCGTCGACTTGAGAAGGCGGATCGAAAGCTCTCGGCACTCGGCCGGGTCAACCCGCTCGCGCTCGAGGAATTCTCCGCACTCGAGGCCCGGCACCTGTTCCTCACCGAGCAGCTCACCGACCTCACGAACACGCGCCGCGACCTGCTGAGCATCATTGACGAGGTAGATGCCACGATGCAGACCATCTTCGAGGCCGCCTTCGAAGACACCCGCAGGGCCTTCACCGAGGTCTTGCCCGTGCTGTTCCCCGGTGGTTCCGGCGCCATGGCGCTCACCGCCCCCGACGACCTGCTCTCCTCGGGCATTGAGGTCACCGTGCGCCCGGCCGGTAAGAAGATTGAGCGACTCAGCCTGCTCTCGGGCGGTGAAAAGTCACTCGCGGCCGTGGCGTTCCTGATGGCCATCTTCACCGCACGCCCCAGCCCGTTCTACATTCTCGACGAGGTGGAAGCCGCACTCGACGACGCCAACCTCGGCCGGCTTCTCACCACGTTCGAGAACCTGCGGGCCTCGAGCCAGCTCATCATCATCACGCACCAGAAGCGCACCATGGAGATTGCCGATGCGCTCTACGGGGTTTCGATGCGCCAGGACGGCGTCTCTGCCGTGGTGGGTCAACGCGTCGCAGCGGCGGAAGCGTCCTAACCGGGCGCAGCGCGCGTAAGCGAATAACCTTGACGCATGGCTGACAAGAAGAGTTGGGGTCTCGGCTCAAAACTCCGCGGCATGTTCTCGCGCACCTTTGTGCTGAGCGACGACACGTGGGATGACCTCGAGGCCACCCTCTTGGCTGCCGACTTTGGTCCTGACGTCACCGATCAGCTCATCGCGTCTGTTCGCGCGAGTGTCGCCAAGGTTCCGCCCATCGACGAAGAGGACTTCGTGCGATTGCTGCGCGAGGTGCTCGAAGAGCGACTCAGCCGTTTCGACACCACGCTCAACCTCAAGGACCGACCCGCCGTGGTTCTCGTGGTCGGCGTGAACGGCGTGGGCAAGACCACGACCATCGGCAAACTCGCCAAGTTCATCACGACCGCCGGACGCTCGGTGGTGCTCGGTGCCGCCGACACCTTCCGCGCCGCTGCGGTGGACCAGCTGGGCACGTGGGCCGAACGGGCGGGCGTGCAGATGGTGCGCCCTCAACAGGAGGGCCAAGATCCCTCGAGCGTGGCCTACCAAACGGTGGAGTTCGCCGTGGCCCACGGCATGGACGTGGCCATCGTCGACACGGCCGGTCGACTGCAAACCAAGAGCGGTCTGATGGACGAGCTCAGCAAGATTCGTCGCGTCATCGAAAAGCAGTCGCCGATCGCCGAAGTGTTGCTCGTGCTCGACGCCACGACCGGCCAGAACGGTCTCGTTCAGGCCGAGGCATTCCTCGAATCCGCGGGCGTCACCGGGCTGGTTCTCACAAAACTCGACGGGTCGGCCAAGGGCGGATTCGTGCTCGCCGTGCAGGAGCGCACGGGCATCCCGGTCAAACTTGTGGGCAGTGGCGAGGGCATCGGAGACCTGTCGGGCTTCAGCCCGGTCGCTTTCGCTGCCGCCCTCGTTGAGTAGGCTGGAGGGGTCATGGCAACCTTCGGAACCCTCTCGTCGCGTCTCACCGACGCGCTCAAAAGCCTGCGTGGCAAGGGAAAACTCACCGAAGCCGATGTCGACGGCACACTGCGCGAGATTCGCCGCGCCATGCTCGATGCCGACGTGTCGCTCACGGTCGTCAAGTCGTTCCAGGCTGCCGTTCGCGAACGGGCACTGAGCGACGAGATCAGCAAGGCGCTCAACCCCGCGCAGCAGGTTGTTCAGATTGTCAACGACGAACTGGTCACGATTCTCGGCGGACAGCAGCGTCGCATTGAGTTTGCCAAAAAGCCGCCCACCGTCATCATGCTCGCCGGCCTCCAGGGTTCGGGTAAGACCACGCTCGCCGGAAAACTGGCCAAGTGGC
>CAIVOR010000250.1 GCA_903907615.1 uncultured Microbacteriaceae bacterium
CTGCCCCGATGTGAGATTGGCATCAACCTCTCCTTGAGGGTGAGAGAAATGCTTTTTTGCGCAGATTGCTCCGACCAACAGAGCAACTGTTTTCAGATTGCGCGCCAACTTCTAGGCTGGATGCATGGCCCACCCCCACGAACAGTCGGCAACCGCACGGGAACAGCAGGGAATCACGCTCGACGAGATGCTGCCGGAAGCAGCGCGGCTCGACACGCTCACCGTCAACGGGTGGCAGTTGGGCATCGCCATTATCGAACCTGCCTCCACTCACCGAGGCAACGTGTTGTTGGTGCCCGGCTTCACGTCGTCGCGTTCCACGTTCTTCTGCATCATGCAGCAGCTGGCTGATTCGGGATACCGCGTCGTCGCGATGTCGCAGCGCGGCCAGCCCTACTCGCTGGGTCCCGATTCGCCTGCCGGCTACTCGTTGGCCGAACTGGGCAGCGACCTCATCGGCGTCATCGACGCGCTGGGCTGGAACGACCCGGTTCACCTGCTCGGCCACAGCTTTGGCGGCCTGGTCGCGGCCGAGGCCGTGATTCAGGCGCCCACGCGCTGGGCAAGCGTGACCCTGTGGAACTCGGGTCAACAAAACATGGGTCAGGAGAAAAACTTCACCGTCACCCTCGCCGGACTCCGCGCAGACGGGCCGCGTGCGCTGTGGGTTAAGAATCGCCTCGCGGCAGGACAGGACCCGGATGCCGACCTCCGCGGTGAACTCAATCGAATCGAGCAGTTCTACTTCGACCGGTTGATGACCACCAACCCGGCCCAGCTCTTCGCTGGGCTCGAACATCTCGCGACACAGGTCGATCGCGTCGACGAACTTCGTGCCACGGGTGTTCGTGCCCTCGTCTCACACGGCGACGCCGACGATGCGTGGCCAATCGATCAACAGCGCGCCGATGCCGAGCGACTGGGCGCCCACTACGTGGTCATTGCCAGGGCGGGCCACTCGGCCCACCAGGACAATCCGGGCGACGCGGTCAGCGCGCTCACTGGCTTCTGGGACTAAGCGACCTCGGCAGCCAGATCGGTGGCCAGTTCCTGCTGGCTCATGGTGCGCGCCAGGATATCGATGAGCGCGTCGAGAGCAACGGAATCTTGCGAACCCGCCTCCGACTCGATTCCTTCGAGCGCACGCGCCGCAAGTCCCTGCTTGCTGTCGATGAGTTCGGCAATCTTGGCGTCGATGGTTTGCGCGGCGATGATGCGCCAGGCGGTAACGGGAACCTCTTGACCAATGCGGTGAACGCGGTCAATGGCCTGCGTTTGCTCTGCAGACGTCCAGGACAGTTCGGCCAGAACCACGTTGGATGAGGCCTGTAGGTTGAGCCCCACGCCAGCCGCGGTCAGCGAACACACCGCCACGGCAACCGACTCATCCTCATTGAACGCGTCGATGGCCACCTGGCGAGCCGGAGTGGTTTGGTCGCCACGAATGGACACGTGCTTCAGTCCGGCGGCACTAAAGGCGCGCTCGGCCTGATCCATCACGTCGATGTGCTTGGCGAAGAAGACCACCTTGCCCACCGAGCGGGCCAACTGAGTGGCGTATTCGGCGGCGAGACCAGCTTTGGCTTGGCCAATCTTGCGCACCATGATGAACACGTTTTCGCCGGTCTTGGCGTTCTTGGACTCGTCGAGCTCTTGCTGTGCCACCAGGCGCATGAGTTCGCGCGAGGATCCCGTGAAGTTTCCCGACGAGACCATGCGGCGATAGCGGTCGGCCAGACGGCGTCCGAGCTCCGCTTCGGCCTCGCGAATGCCGGCGCCGTATTCGTCGTCCAGCTCGACGGGAAGGTCAACGACGCGCTTTGCGGGGAGGTCCTTCGCCACGTCGATCTTGCGGCGTCGAACAATGCCCATCGACACGACGGCGGAGCGCGCCTCGGCGTAGAAGTCCTTGTCGGCCGGCGTGAGGCCGGTGGCCTCAAGTTTGCCCATGAGTGTCGATGCCGGGACGTCACCGTTGATCCAGCCGAGGAAGCGCCAAATGGCACGGAAGTCATCGATGTCGTTAATGAGCGGCGTACCCGTGAGCGCAATACGCAGCGGGTTGCCGCCGGGGGTGCGCTGACAAATGCGGTCGGCCAGCGCGAGCACGTGCTTGGACCGCTGCGACGTGAGGTTCTTGATGAAGTGCGCCTCGTCGACAACCATTCCCTTGAAGCCCATCTCGGCAATCCAGTTGAGGTGTCGGTCGAGCACTTCGTAGTTCACGATGATGACGTCGGCAAACGCATCGACATCCTGGCCGTCGCCGTGGATCACGGTGGCACGCCGGCCCGGAATCCAGCGTTCCACCTCACGCGCCCAGTTCATCTTGACCACGTTGGGCACGACGGCGAGCAGCGGGAAGGCCCCTGCCACCGACGCGGCAATCAGGCTCTGGGCCGTCTTGCCGAGACCCGGTTCGTCGGCGAGGAGGAACGTGCGGTGTCCCGAGCGCACCGACTCAATGAACTGAATCTGGTGAGGCATGAGTTCCAGGCCCTTGGGGCTGTAGCGGTCGAACTTGGGCAGCGCGGGCAAATCCATGCACGCCGATCCGCCGCCGGCACCCTGTTCAAACGCCTTGAACAGGGGTGCGAGTAGCTCCCAGTTGGAGAGGCGCACGACGGGAGCCACCGGGGCTGCCGAATCGAGCACAGGCTGGATAAAGGGGGTGGCGCGCAGCTTGGCTTTCACCGAGGACGGCAACACCTGCTTCTCTGCCAGCTCGGGTGAGAGCACCTCGACCGGCTTGGCCGTTTCGGTGGTGATGATCAGGTCTTCGGGGTCCACCTCGGCGCCCGATTCGAGCAGCCAATCCCGACGCATCTTCTGGGCCACGGGACTCGCGGCGTGATCAACCTCAAGGAGAGCAATCAGCGACGTGTCGCGCGCGGCGGTCTTGGCCAGAATCGTGGCCACGCCGTCAAGGCGCTTGAGCTGTTCCATGCGCTGCTGGTCGGTGAGGGTGCCGTCACCCTTTACTCTCGCGCGTTCCTCGCGCACGAGAAAAGCGATGACCTGAAACTTCGTGCGGTTGGTGGGGCCAACTTTCTTGCCGGTAACGGCCTTGGTCTCCACCTCGCGAACCTTGCGGGCAAGGATGGGAATGAGCCCCGAGTTGTCGAGGTTAGTGCGGCGTGAGCCGTTGCGTGACAATGCGTCTCCTGTTGAGCGGCCCACGGGGAACATACCCCCGGCAGCCAGGTAGTGGTGATGGTGAGCCTCACCTGTCCCCTGGCGCAACGCTCCTGAACGGAGCGGGCCACTGGGCAAATCGGTGTTGCTTCGTTTGAGATACTACCGCGTTTCGGAGGAGGCTGTGTTCGACGGTTAGGAACGGGTGGGAACTTTGATCAGAAATCCCGCCCAGAGCATGACCGCCGCCGCAAAGATTTCCATGAACAACCATCCCTGCCCCAGAACCGTCAGCGGTGTGATGAGGTCGATGACTGGATTCCAGACCACCACGATGGCAGCAAGCAGGATTCCGAAGGCAATGTACGACGTCTTGCGGGCCTGAATGCAAAAGACGAGCATGATCGCGGCGAGGATGGAGCCCGCGAGGCGAACCGCGAAGACCCACTCCGTGCCAACCAGCCACAACCCGAGCAGAATGCCCGTTGCCCCCAAAATGCCCGGCAGGATACCGGGACGCATCACGGCGTCGGGGTAGCGTTTCTGAGCTGTGGTCACGGCACTCAGCCTACGGCGTTGTCTCGACAGGCTCGACAGACGGTAGCGGCTCGGCCGTCGAAGGAACAACGGTCGTTGACGCTTTTGCGCCGGCCAGCCCCTTCACGCGAATACGCCCGTACGACGAGAGCCGCAGTGAATTGAGCACGACGAAAATGCTTGAGAACGCCATGGCCGCGCCGGCGAGCATGGGATTGAGCAAACCCAGCGCCGCGAGCGGAATGGCGGCACCGTTGTAGATGAACGCCCAAAACAGGTTGCCGTGAATCGTGCGGAGTGTGCGTCGCGACAGATCGAGCGCATCGGCCACCGCGACTCCCGTGGGACGCAGGAGCGTAATGTCGCTTGCGGCGCGAGCGAGGTCTGTTCCCGTTCCCATGGCAATACCCATGTCTGAGGCCGCCAAAGCGGCGGCGTCGTTGACGCCGTCACCCACCATGGCTACCGTATGACCCTCGGCCTGAAGCGCCACGATGAAGGCGTACTTGCCCTCGGGTGATGCCGACGCCTCGACCTCATCAATGCCCACCGCGTCGGCGACAGCCCAGGCGGCACCCGCGTGATCACCCGTCAACAGGATGACGCGCATGTTCATGTCTTTCAGTCGCTGCACACTCTCGGCGCTATCGGGCTTGACGTCGTCTGTCACAGCGAGAAGACCGCGCAACAATCCGGCCCAACCCACGCAGACTACGGTGGCGCCCGAGGCGTTGAGCCGATCCGCGTGGTCGATGAGATCGGTGGTGGCAGCCAAGTTTGCCTCGCGCATCCATTCACGCGTGCCCACCCACACGCGTTCGCCATCTACTACGGCGCTCACGCCCTTGCCGGGTACCGATTCGAAGTCTCGACTGCTCGCCACGAGAACAGACGAAGATGCATCTGTCTCGGCGGCGCGAATCACGGCCTTTGCCAGGGGGTGCTCCGAACCGGTCTCGACAGCGGCTGCCATCGCCAGCACCGATGCGTCGCCCACGCGCTCCGTGACGGTCATGATGCCCGTGGTCAGCGTGCCCGTCTTGTCGATGACAACAGCGTCAATGCGGGCCGACTGCTCGATGACTTCGGGGCCGGCCACGACGATGCCGAGCTGTGCCGCCCGTCCCGTGCCCACCATCAGC
>CAIVOR010000251.1 GCA_903907615.1 uncultured Microbacteriaceae bacterium
TCATGGCGTTACCGTTGAAGAAGAGCTCGTCGGAGATGATGTTGCCCGCCTGAAACTGGGACATGTCGGCTGCCTGCGTCGCGGGAGCTACCGGCGCCACGACAACGAGTAATCCCACGGCGAGTGCGAGAACACTCACCGCGGCGATTCGCGCGCGCGAAACAAAACCGGTAAACAAACCCATACTCGCAATACTAATTCTCTTATTGAGAGTTTTCTGGGAATGCACCCCCTCGGCGAGCCAAGATTTGGCGAAGATTTATTAGGAAGCAATCTCCATCACAACACGGGCCAGCCGTGCCGATTCGATGGACGTGAAGACCGGATAATCAGCCGCGCTCACCACTGCCTGGCGAGACACCACGTGAATTGAGGGAACCTCGATGTCGGCGAGCGACGTGCCGTCTGCGTCGAGAAGAATGAGGTGGAACAAGGACCCCTCACACACGTCGCTAATTCCGGTGAGGATCAGGCGATCGAGCGTGAAGACTCCCGAATTCCACGCCGAACGCAGGGAAACGCCAATCGAATCGTCGCAGGCCATGACGCTCGAGTCGCCCTGCCCATTGTTGATGCCACCGTCTGCGCCGTTCGCGCCCGTGGCACCATCAGCGCCATCAGCGCCATTGGCCCCGTCGCGTCCGGGTGCTCCATCGACGCCGTCTCGACCAGACCCTCCGGGTACGGCGATGATTTGGGTTCGACCGCTTGCCGGGGTTGTGGCCACCGGTTGGGGCGTCGACGAACTGCCGCCGCCCGCCACCACGGCCGGTGGCTCCTGGCCACCCGGCGCGGGAGCCAGGTTGCCCTGACTCTGGGTAGCCGTAAACGGATTCAACGACTCCGGGATGAAGCGAATGAAGAGGGCGATGAGGAGCACGAGCAACACGAGAGCGATGCGCCACGTCCACTTCCAGAACCGACGCCATCCGACGCGACGAGCGTCGCGCACGATGTATTGACGAGGCTGATCGGCCGCCCCGTCAATGTATTCGCCGTAAGTCGACACGAAAACTCCTTGATTTGCTGGTTGCTAGTGCTTAGTTGCTGATGATGGGAAAGAGGTAGCCCACAAAGGGCAAAATCAGTAGTGAGGGACCCACCACACGGTCTCGGGCGACCTGAATGTAGCCCGTGTCGGTCTGCAAGAGGAGCTCATCGCCGGTGACCGCCGAAACGCGCCCGATCGCGAGTGCATTCTGGCCCGTGTCGGCAACGATCAACTGTCCCGTGTTGTATTCCTCGGCCGGCGGACCCGTGACGACGAGCGCGGAGTTCGCCGGTCCGAAGCCAACGGATGAGCCCAACGACGGGTGAACTATCTCGAGCGGACTCAGATAAAACGCCAGCGCGCCGAGGATGACGGCAACAGAACTAGCGAGAATGCCGATCCATGCCCGCTGCCGGCGACGTGCGGCCCGCGCCCGACGGGCAGCCTCACTTCCGGGGCCCCGACTGTATTCAGGCTGGGGAGTTTCGCTCGTCTCGTCATTCGCGTCGGTACTCACGCCCAGCACCAACCGGAGCGTGCGATTGTCGGGTCGATCGGTACCGCGCCAGGACGCCACTTCAATCACGGTTCCCGGTGGGAGTTCTCCCACCAGAAGCTTTTGGCCGTCGGGAAGATCAAGAACGAACGGCACGTCGGGGAGCTCGGCGGCGTCGCGAATCTCAAAGGGCTCGCTGCCGTCCCGCGTCTCGTTCATCACGCCCTCTGCTCGCTTCAGTGTTAGGTTCACGTCCGCCTCCGCAGTCCATCAACGATGAGCCACACGCCAAAGCCGAGTGCTACCACGAGGATCAGAAACTGAACGTTGATAAATCTACCAATGACCGGGATAACGCCCACAACTACCGACTCGATGTCGGCGGCCAGCGGGTGCTGCACGTCCGGCAAGGGATTGGCGTCACCCTGAACAATCCACCCGGTCTCGGCGTCTCCCCCAATGATGCGGTGGGCGAAGGGTGCCACGGCTTTTCCTTCGAAGGTGCGGCCCGTGTACACGACGACATCACCCCTGTGAGGCTCGACGAGGTTGTCGTTGACGGTGATGATGAGATCACCCGGATTGATCGTGGGCATCATCGATCCCGTGAGAACCACGCGAAGGGAAACGACTCCCGTAACGCCGGCGATACCGAATACCGAGAGAAGCGCAAGAAACGCAATCAAAAGCGCGTAGCCGGCAAA
>CAIVOR010000252.1 GCA_903907615.1 uncultured Microbacteriaceae bacterium
AGGGGTCGTACACTCGGCTCACCCTGGGAATTGTCGACGCCATCATCGGCGCGCTCGTAGCCCTCGCCATTCCCGTGGTGCTGTCGTGGATTGTTGACGGACCCCTCACCACGAACGATCCCACGCAAATCGTTCCGGCCGTCGGCGTCATTGCCGCCCTCGGCGTTCTGGAAGCGGTGTTGATTGCCCTGCGGCGCTGGCTCGTGCTCAAACCCGGCACGCACGTGGATGGCGCCATGCGCAAGGCGATCCACAATCACCTGCAGCAGCTTCCCTTGGCATTTCACGACAAGTGGCAGAGCGGGCAATTGCTCTCTCGGGCGATGAGCGACATCAACACCGTGCGGCGCTGGATCTCGTTTGGGTTTGTGATGCTTACCGTCAACGTCATCACCATCGTCGCGGGATTCACCATGCTGTTCGTGTGGAACCCGATGATGGGCGCCGTCTTCACGGTGTGCTCCCTCCCGATGCTGTTTTTTGGCGTTCGGTTCGAACTTCGCTACTTCACACTCGCTCGGTCCGCTCAGGACCAGTCGGGCGATGTGGCCACCACTGTTGAGGAATCGGTTCACGGCATCCGCGTGCTCAAGGCATTTGGACGGAGCACGTTCGCGCTCGACGGATTCTCCGCGCGTGCCAAGCGGCTTCGTAAAACCGAGACGTCCAAGGGTGTGGTCATCGGCAACTTCACCCTGGGCCTCACGGTTCTCGAATCCGTTGCCTACGCGCTCTCGCTCGTGGTGGGCATCGCCCTCGTCTCCACCGGCACAATCACCGTCGGCGTGCTCTTCGCGTTCTTCACCACCGCGGCCGTGTTGCGCTGGCCGCTGGACTCCATCGGTTTCCTGTTACAGCTGACCATTGACGCGCGCACCGCCCTCGACCGGTTCTTCGAAGTGATTGATGAGCCGGTGCGCGTGGAGGAGTCGGCTCATCCGAAAGAGCTGCCCGCAGCGCGTGGCTCCTTGGTCTTCGAGAACGTCTCGTTCGGGTTTGCCGACGCACCCGAGGACGCACCGCCGCTCCTCAGAAACCTCAGCCTCGAGGTTCGCCCCGGCGAAACCATGGCCGTGGTGGGGCTCACCGGCTCCGGTAAAACAACGCTCACCGGGCTCACGACCCGTCTGTATGACGTGACGGCGGGACGCATCTTGATTGACGGCGTAGACATTCGCGATGCGCGACTCGTCGACCTCCGTTCTCGCGTGGCGATGGCTTTCGAGGACGCCACGCTCTTTTCAATGTCTGTGCGCGAGAACGTTTTGCTGGGACGGCCCGACCTCGTTTTCCCCGAGGGAGAAGTCGAGGAGGCAAACTCGGAACACCTCCTCGCGCAGGCGATAGAAATCGCGCAGGCGGATTTTGTCTATTCCCTGCCCGATGGCGTCGAGACCAAGATTGGCGAGGAGGGGCTCAGCCTGTCGGGCGGCCAGCGTCAGCGACTCGCCTTGGCGCGTGCCATCGTGACGCAGCCGGCGGTGCTCGTTCTGGACGACCCTCTCTCGGCACTCGATGTGACCACAGAGCAGCAGGTCGAGGCGGCCCTTCGTCGCGTTCTGGCGACAACAACTGCTCTGATCGTGGCCCATCGGCCCTCGACGGTAATGCTGGCGGATCGCGTCGCGGTGCTGCACGAGGG
>CAIVOR010000253.1 GCA_903907615.1 uncultured Microbacteriaceae bacterium
ATTGTGTTGACGGCCGTGAACAACAGCGTCATCTCGTGCTGTGCTGAGACTAGCCCCGCAGGTGAAGAACTACGTCAAGAATACTTTGCGCTACGGATAACTTTTCGCCACTGCTGCGGCCTAGTTCTCGACCGTCTCCCGAAACCACGATGACGTCATTGTCGTCGGTGCCGATGCCGCGTCCACTGTTAACGCGATTGGCCACGATGGCTGCGGCCCCCTTTGACGAGGCCTTGTGGCGAGCCAGGCTGAGCAACTCTGCGTCATTGACCGCGGTTTCGGCGGCAAAACCGATGACGAGACAGCGCGGATGTCTGGCGGCTTCCGCCAAAATGTCGGGATTCTCGACGAGCTCAATTGTGGGATTGCTTCCGAGGGAGTTCTTCTTGAGCTTGGTGCTCGACATCTGCGCGGGGCGATAATCGGCGACCGCTGCCGCCATGATCAACACGTCTGTGTCATCGAGGCGTTCGAGCACAGCGCTGCGCATGAGTTCGGCAGTTCCTGCCCGGGTGATGTCAATGCCCGAGGGCGGCTCGACGTCCATGTGGCCTGCGACAAAATGCACGGAGGCACCTCTGACCCGCGCGGCCTCTGCGAGGGCAACTGCCTGTCGCCCGGAGGACGAATTACCAATGAAGCGCACGGGGTCCAACGCTTCGCGGGTTCCCCCACCGGTGATGAGGATGCGCACGCCAGCCAGGTCGCGCGCACTCCTTCCTACGGCGGCATACGTCGCAGAAACGATGCTGTGGACCTCGGCCATACGCCCGACACCCGAATCGTTGCCGGTGAGCGGCCCGGAAGCAGGATCAACCACCACCACGCCACGTTCGCGCAGCACCGCGACGTTGTGCACGGTTGCGGCGTTTTGCCACATTTCGGTGTGCATTGCCGGTGCCACGACGAGTGGTCCGCGGCGAGCCAACACGGCGTTGCCTAAGAGATCCGGAGCGAGACCAGCAACAATTCCCGCGAGCGTGTGGGCCGTGGCCGGGGCAATCACGATAGCGTCGGCGTTCTGCCCGAGGGCCACGTGACGAACCTGAGAGACATCGTCGTAGAGGGAATCGAATACCGGATTGTGGCTAATCGCCTCAAGCGTTGACTTGCCCACGAATTCGTAGGCGGCCTGAGTCGCAACAACCTGCACGTCGTGGCCGTCCATGACGAACGCTCGAATGGCACCGACCGCTTTGTACGCGGCAATTCCTCCACTCACGCCAACGACGAGGCGCAACCGCGAGGCCTCTCGCATGCGCTACTCCGCAGGAACGGTGAGAGTGAGCTTGTTTTCGTTGATCTCGCGCAGAGCCACGGTGAGTGGCTTGTCGTCGATGTTGGAGTCGACCAACGGACCAACGTTGTCGAAGAGACTGCCGTCGTGAAGATCGGAGTAGTAGTCGTTGATCTGGCGCGCACGCTTGGCGGCAAAGATTACGAGCGCATACTTCGAATCGACCTTGGCGAGCAGATCGTCGATGGGCGGGTTAATAATGCCCTGAAGTTTGGTGGCCATGAATTACTCCTGACTGATTCCCATCAATTCTAGGACGAAATGAACAGCCTCACTGACGTCATCGTTAACAACCCTCACATCAAAGCGATCGGCGAGTGACAGCTCGTGCTCTGCCGTGGTGAGACGACGCGCCTGCTGGGCCTCATCTTCGGTGCCACGAGAAGCCAATCGGTCGACGAGGGCATCCCATGACGGTGGCAGCAAGAAGACCAATCGAATCTCGGGCATGGCCTGCTTGACGCTCATCGCACCCTGCACATCGATTTCCAACAGGACGGGACGCCCCTCGCGCACCGCCTGCTCGACGGGCAGTCGCGGTGTTCCGTAGCGATGCTCACCGTGTACCGTCGCCCACTCGAGGAGTTCAGACTCACGCTCCATGCGGTCGAATTCTTGGTCCGGCACGAAGAAGTAGTGCTCACCCTCTATCTCCCCAGGACGTGGCGAACGCGTGGTCACCGACACGGAAACGAATGTGTCGGGACGATGGGACCGCACGCCGCTCGCCACGGTTCCTTTTCCAACACCGGACGGCCCAGCGAGGACCAGCGGGATGATCGGACGCACGGGATCAGGATTGCCGGCGCGCTCGTGAAGCACAGCCCGAAGAGCGTTGCGTTGACGTCTCCCTAAGAAACCCAATCGCTTGCGCTCGGAAATCTGTAGCCTCTCAAGAATCTGCGCCACCTTGCCCACACCGAGACCGCGAAGCGAACCGAGGAAGTCTGGGACTCGGATTCCGGCCTCGGCTGACGAGGAATCGGCTTGCGCCACGGCCAGGACATCCAGTGGACTGCGCCGACCGTCCCGAAGGTCTGCCTTCACTGCGGCACGCGCTCGTCGCGCGCGCAGCGCAGCCGCGGTTCCTGCCGCGCTGTCCACGGCAGGAGGACGGGATGCAGACGTATTAGACAAAGGCGTCCGCTACCTCGTTGGCCTCACGGCGAACCGCGTCGGCAACACCGTCACGTCCCGCCTCCAGGATGCTCCGCGATTGCGCCACGATCAGACTGGCTGAGGCGCGTCCAAAGCGTGACTTGGCATCCCGAACACGTGCCCCCTGGGACCCAAATCCCGGGGCGAGGATCGGCAGGCCCTCAAGGTCTTCCTCGTTGATCCCGTAAGCCGAGAGATCGGTGCTCGCCCCCACAACGACACCGATGTGTGCCACCCGATCGGGTGAGGAGTCCGCTTGCGCGAGTAGCCGCACAGACCGGATGACGTCGGCCGATACCGTGGACGCACTGTCGGTGAGACGTGCCGTTTGCAGCGGCACCGCTTCGGGATTTGACGTCACACCGAGAACAAACAGCCCGCCGTTGTGCGCTTCGGCCAGAGTGGCGATTCCCGCCAATGAGTCGACCCCCAAATAGGGCGACACCGTCACGGCATCGCTGCTCAGAGACGACTCTGCAGAGAGCCACGCGTGCGCGTAGCCGTCCATGGTGCTACCGATGTCTCCGCGCTTCGCGTCGGCAATCACGATCACGCCGGCGTCGCGTGCTCGTGCGAGCACGGTTTCGAGCGCCAGAAATCCCTGCGAACCAAAACGCTCGAAAAAGGAGACCTGTGGCTTGATGACACCGGCGACTCCCACGCAGGCATCGAGGACGCGCAGTCCGAACTCACGTGCCCCTGTCGCGGTGCGCTCGAGCTCCCAGAGATCGAGCAGGTAGTCGTGCGGATCGAT
The DNA here is from genome assembly GCA_903907615.1 of uncultured Microbacteriaceae bacterium. Lineage (GTDB taxonomy): Bacteria > Actinomycetota > Actinomycetes > Actinomycetales > Microbacteriaceae > UBA963. Next base: position 3,210 of record CAIVOR010000253.1, read on the forward strand.
GCCGACACAGAGGTGCCCGTAACGCTCCCAACTGTCAGACAGGCGCTCCCCGAAGGACGTCATACCGCTGCTCCTCGTTGCTCGTCACGGCGTCGCTGATATTCCTGCAGACTGGTGACCGTCATTCCCTCGCGGGACACATCAATCGATGCCACCGCGGCACTCACCTGAGCCATGCTCGTGAAAAGCGGCTTGTCGCCCAGCACAGCGGCCGTGCGAATCTCATATCCGTCGGCCATGGCACTGCGGCCGCTGGGAGTGTTGATGACGAGGTCGACCTCGTTGCGGGCAATGAGCTCAACAATCGTGTCTTGCCCCGAACGCTCGTTGAACTTTGCCACCACGCGCACGGGGATGCCGTGCCGAGCGAGCATTTCGGCCGTACCCGAGGTCGCCACAATGTCGAACCCGAGTTGGGTCAGGCGCAACACCGGCAGCACGATGGCGCGCTTGTCTCTGTCCGACACGGACACGAATGCCGTCCCCGAGGTCGGAAGTGCTCCAAACGCGGCCACCTGGCTCTTGGCGAAGGCCCGCGGGAAGTCGCGATCGATGCCCATGACCTCACCGGTCGACTTCATCTCGGGCCCGAGGATGGCATCCACAATTTGACCGCTCGGCGTGCGGAAGCGCTTGAAGGGCAACACAGCTTCCTTGACCGAAATCGGGGAATCGGTGGGCACGCGCGAACCGTCTTGCGCGGGCAGGAGTCCCTCGGCAATGAGTTCGGCCACCGTCGTGCCCATCATGATGCGACTGGCCGCCTTGGCCAACGGTATGCCCAATGCCTTTGACACAAACGGCACCGTTCGGCTGGCCCGAGGATTGGCCTCGAGGACGTAGAGAACGCCCGCTCCGATGGCAAACTGCACGTTGAGCAATCCCTGCACGCCAACACCCTTCGCAATGGCCAGAGTGGCGGTGCGCACGCGATCGACATCGGCACTGCTGAGGGTGACCGGCGGTAGCGTGCACGCGGAGTCACCCGAGTGGACACCCGCTTGCTCGATGTGTTCCATCACTCCCCCGATGTAGAGGGTTTCGCCGTCGTAGAGAGCGTCCACGTCGATTTCGATGGCGTCATCCAAGAAGCGATCGACGAGCAAGGGCTGGTCGGGCCCGACGATGGCCTGACCGCCAATGCGCTCAAAGTAGTCGCGAATGCCCGCCGTATCGAAGACGATCTCCATGCCGCGACCGCCCAAGACGAAGGATGGGCGAACCAGAACCGGATAGCCAATCTCTTCGGCGATCCGCACCGCGCTGTCGACATCCGTGGCCGTGCCGTTCTTGGGAGCGAGCAGTCCCGCTTCGTCGAGAATCCGGGAGAACGCACCGCGCTCCTCGGCGAGATCAATGGCTTCGGGCGTCGTGCCCAGAATCGGGATGCCCTCCGCCTTGAGCCCTGCCGCGAGACCCAGAGCCGTCTGACCGCCCAACTGAACAATCACACCGACAACGGTTCCGGAGGCCTGTTCGGCATGAATGACCTCAAGCACGTCTTCCAGAGTGAGCGGCTCAAAATAGAGCCGGTCGCTGGTGTCGTAGTCGGTGGAGACCGTTTCGGGATTGCAGTTGACCATGACGGTCTCGTAGCCCGCATCGTGCAGGGCAAACGACGCGTGGACGCAGGAGTAGTCAAACTCGACACCCTGACCGATGCGGTTCGGTCCCGATCCGATAATGACGACCTTCTGCTTGTCGCTCGGTGCCACCTCGGTCTCTTGGTCATAGCTGGAGTAGTGATACGGCGTGAGCGCAGGAAACTCACCGGCACACGTGTCGACTGTCTTGTAGACAGGGCGCACAGAGTTCTCGTGGCGCAGGGCGCGCACCTCGGGCTCGGTAAGACCGCGCAGCTGGGCAATCTGCACATCGCTGAAGCCGTGCATCTTGGCCACTCGGAGGGTGTGCACGTCGAGGGACGGCGCACTGGCAACCGTCTCGGCAATCTCGTTGATGAGCACAATCTGGTCGATGAACCACGGGTCGATCTTCGTTGCCTCAAAGGCATCCGCGGCCGAGGCTCCCTTGCGGAGCGCCTGCTGCAGCGTGACGATGCGACCGTCGGTTGGGGTTCGAGAAATCTCGAGCAGTTGCGCCGCCGAGCGGTCCTCGTCGCCCCAGTGGAAGGAACTCCCCCGCTTTTCGAGCGAGCGGAGTGCTTTCTGCAGCGCTGTCGCGTAGTTGCGCCCAATGGCCATCGCCTCACCGACCGACTTCATCGTGGTGGTCAGACTCGAGTCGGCAGACGGAAACTTTTCGAAAGCAAAGCGCGGCACCTTCACGACGACGTAGTCGAGGGTGGGTTCAAAGCTCGCGGGTGTCACCTTGGTGATGTCGTTCGGAATTTCATCGAGACGATATCCAATGGCCAGCTTGGCGGCGATCTTGGCAATCGGAAAGCCCGTGGCCTTGGAAGCCAGCGCCGACGACCGCGAAACTCGAGGGTTCATCTCGATGACGATGACGCGACCCGTGTCGGGGTGCACCGCGAACTGAATGTTGCAGCCTCCCGTGTCGACTCCCACCAGGCGAATGATCTCGATGCCGATATTGCGGAGGTTCTGATATTCGGGGTCGGTCAGGGTCAGCGCGGGTGCCACCGTGATCGAGTCCCCCGTGTGCACGCCCACGGGGTCGACGTTCTCAATGGAACACACCACAACGGTGTTGTCCGCCGTGTCGCGCATGAGCTCGAGCTCGTACTCTTTCCAGCCGAGGATGCTCTCCTCGAGCAGCACCTCCGTTGTGGGCGACTCTTGTAGTCCCTGCTGCACGATTCGATTCAGGTCCTCCTCGTTGTAGGCAAAACCGGAGCCGAGTCCGCCCATGGTGAACGAGGGGCGCACGACCACGGGATAGCCGAGCTGAATTGCAAACCCCTGTGCCTCGTCGAGGGTGTGGGCCACAAAACTACGTGCCACATCCGCGCCGGCGTCCAACACGAGATTCTTGAATAGCAATCGATCTTCACCCTTGCGGATGGCCTCCACTTTGGCCCCAATGAGTTCGACGTTGTACTTCTCGAGGATGCCCGCCTCGTGAAGCGCAATTGCTGCATTGAGCGCCGTCTGACCGCCGAGCGTGGGCAACACGGCGTCGGGACGCTCCTTCGCGATGATCGCCTCAATCGCTTCCGGCGTGATGGGCTCGATGTACGTGGCGTCGGCAAAATCCGGGTCCGTCATGATCGTGGCCGGGTTGGAGTTCACGAGAATGACGCGAATACCTTCGGCGCGCAAGACGCGGCAGGCCTGGGTACCGGAATAGTCAAACTCGCAGGCCTGACCGATCACAATGGGGCCCGATCCAATGACCAAGACTGAGGAAATATCTTCGCGACGTGGCATTAGTTTTTTGCTCCCTTGCGCGACGCGAGAACCATGTCACGGAATTGGTCGAACAGGTACATGGAATCGTGCGGACCGGCGGCGGCCTCCGGGTGGTACTGCACCGAGAACGCGTCGATGTCGAGGCAGCGCAGCCCCTCGACCACGTGGTCGTTGAGGCTGTAGTGGCTCACCTCGACCCTGCCAAAGCCTTCGGGCGACTCAATCACCGTGTCGATGGGCGCGTCCACAGCGAAACCGTGGTTCTGGCTCGTGATCTCCACGCGTCCCGAGCGCTTGTCCAACACCGGCTGGTTGATGCCGCGGTGCCCGAAGGGCAGCTTGTACGTGCCGAAGCCGAGCGCGCGACCGAGCAGTTGGTTGCCGAAGCAGATGCCGAAGAACGGCATGCCGGATTTCAGCACCTCGCGCAGAAGTTCAACGTGGGCGTCGCTCGCGGCCGGGTCACCCGGCCCGTTCGAGAAGAACAGAGCGTCGACCCCGAGAGCCAGCACCGCCGGAGCGGTGATCGACTGAGGCACCACGTGCGCATCGAAGCCGCGCTCAGCGATGTAGGCAACGGTGGATTTCTTGACGCCCAAATCGAGAATCGCCACCGAGCCCACACGCTCTGTCGTCGCCTCAACGACGTACGCCTTCTCCGTGGACACTCGGTCGGAGAGATTTTGCCCGGCCATGTCGGGAACATCCTTCACGCGGGCCAACTGTTCTGCCGCGGAGGTTGCATACTCGGCTCCCGAGAAGATTCCGGCGCGCATCGCACCCTTGTCGCGGATGTGGCGCGTCACGGCACGGGTGTCGAGCGACGAGATGCCCACGATCTCATCGCGCACCAGGTCATCGGTCAGTGAGCGTTCCGCGCGAAAGTTTGACACGACGCGGGAAGGATCCCGCACCACAAATCCCGATACCCAAATCCGGCGCGACTCCATGTCCGCGTCGTTCATTCCGGTGTTGCCGATGTGCGGCGCCGTCATCATCACGATCTGCCCCGCGTAGGAGGGATCCGTCAGAGTCTCCTGATATCCGGTCATCCCCGTGGCAAAGACGAGTTCCCCAAAGACCACTCCCCGAGCACCAAACCCAAAGCCTGCATATCGGGTGCCGTCCTCAAGAACGAGCACGGCGGGATCAAACGATGTTGTCACGAGGTTTCCTTTTGCTGGGAGTTGCGAACGTTCTGAAGGGCCGAGATGAGAGAGTTGCGTTCTGCCGTGGACAGGCGGAAGAAGCTGCTCACTTCTCGAGACCCGTCCGTCGTATCGAGGCGCCAGTCGATGACCGTCAGCCCGCCGCGTTCGACGACCTTGTCAATCGTCAGGTTCGTCGTCGTCACGCCGTCGAGGTTGTCCAAAGGAATGAGCGTGGGCTGTTCACCACGGAGATCGAACACGAGTCCCTGCTCGGCGAGAACGATGCGTCCCTGAGCGCGAAAAGCGAGCCCCGGCGCGGCGACGCGTTCGAGCACGTTCAGTCGCTCCGACGTCGACACGTACAGACCGGTCCACGTGCCGAGAATGTCACCAAAGTCTGCGGCGGCATCCTGCGCAACCGACATCCCCGTGGCATCCCGACGCACGCGACGTTGCCATCCGCGCCACATCAGCAGAAAAATGATGGCAATAAGCAGAACGGCGACAGCTGCGCCCCACAATCTATCCACGAGGTACACCTCGCTGCATGGCGTAGTCGAGGGCGTGACCGGCCACTGTCTCGGCCGGAACCAGGGCACCATCGTCAACGGTGAGGTAGCCCTCAAAGGCCGTGTACACGATCCGTCCGGGCAATACGCGGCCGAGATAGGGCGAGTTCGTCGAGCGTCCCGCGAGGTGCTCGGTGGCAAATACCTGGCGCGCGCCGGGATCAACGAGCGTGAGTCGGGCGGGGGCACCGACACTCAAGCCCTGCCAGTCGAGACGACCGATCTGTGCCGGCGTACGGCTCATCACCCGTTCGACGTCGACCCAGGAGAGTTCACCGGTCTCGACCATCGTGAGGAGAACAATGGACAGCGCCGATTCCAGTCCCACCATGCCGAACGCCGCAACATCCCACTCACACTCTTTGGATTCGCTCGGGTGGGGCGCGTGATCGGTCGCCACAATGTCAATCGTGCCGTCGGCGAGTCCGCGGCGCACGGCGAGAACGTCCTCTGACGTGCGCAGGGGCGGGTTGACCTTGAAGCGTGCGTCATAAGACTCTGCGAGATCTTCGGTGAGCAGCAGGTGGTGCGGAGTGACCTCTGCGGTGACCCGGATTCCGCGTTGCTTAGCCCACCGCACGACGTCGACCGATCCGGCCGTCGAGAGGTGGCAGATGTGCAGGGCGGCACCCACGCTCTCGGCAATCAGCACATCCCGGGCAATGATGGTTTCCTCGGCAATGGCGGGCCATCCCGCGAGTCCCAGCCGCGACGCCAATTCGCCCTCGTTCATCTGGGCCTGTTCCGTGAGCCTCGGCTCTTGCGCGTGTTGCGCAATCACTCCGTCAAACGCCGAGACATATTCCAGCGCGCGACGCATCACGAGCGGATCGTGCACACACTTACCGTCGTCGCTGAACACCCGCACGCGAGCCCGCGAGTCGGCCATGCCCTTGAGGTCGGCAAGCGCGGTGCCGGCAAGTCCTGCGGTGACCGCCCCAATCGGCTGGACCTGGACGTAGCCCGCCTCGCGCCCGCGCGAGAGTTCGAGCTCCACCACACTGGCGTTGTCGGCAACCGGGGACGTATTGGCCATCGGGAACACTGTCGTATATCCCCCGGCTGCCGCAGCCTGAGAGCCCGTGAGAATGGTTTCGCTCGCTTCGAAACCGGGCTCGCGCAGGTGCGTGTGGAGGTCAACCAGTCCGGGCAGGATACGCAGTCCAGCCGCGTCAAGCACGCGAGAGGCCTCACTCGAGATCGTACCGATCTCGGCGATGAGCCCATCGCGCACCAATACGTCTGCCTGCTCGCCACCCGGCAGTGTGGCCTGGCGAAAGAGGAGCGAGTTACTCATGGGGTACCTCCGAGGTTCCGGTGAGAATCGAATACAGCACGGACATGCGCACAAAGACTCCGTTGGCCACCTGCTGCAGGATGACCGACTGCGCAGAGTCGGCAGCGGTCGAACAAATCTCGAGGCCGCGATTCATCGGGCCGGGGTGCATCACGAGGGTCTGGGGAGACAGGGCGGCAAATCGTTCTTCGGTGAGACCCCAGCCCTGGGAATACTCGTGAGCGTTGGGAAAGTACGCGTCGCGCATCCGCTCAGACTGAACGCGCAGCATCATGACGGCATCGACCGGCTGGCTCAACGCTGAGTCCAGATCGTGCGAAATAGTGATGGGCCAGCGGCTCGCTCCCGCAGGGATGAGTGTCACGGGCGCCACCACCGTTACGCGCGCACCCAGGTGCTCCAGCAGCCAGACGTTGGATCGAGCCACCCGGGAGTGCAGGATGTCACCGACAATGATCACGTGGGCGCCGTCGAGTCCGCGCCCGCGCGAATCCGCACCGTGAATGTTCTTGCGAAGAGTGAAGGCGTCGAGCAAGGCCTGTGTGGGGTGTTCGTGTGTGCCGTCTCCCGCGTTGACTACAGGCACGTCAATCCAGTCCCGCTCGGCGAGCAACTGCGGTGCGCCCGAGGACGGATGGCGGATCACCACACCGTCGACTCCCAGTTCGCGCAGCGTAAGAATGGTGTCTTTGAAGCTCTCGCCCTTCGACACCGACGATCCCTTGGCCGAGAAATTGATGACGTCGGCCGAGAGTCTCTTTTGCGCCACCTCGAATGAGATGCGCGTGCGCGTGGAGTCTTCGTAGAACAGGTTCACGATGGTCTTGCCGCGCAACGCCGGCAGCTTCTTGTTATCGCGGTGGCCCAAAATGGCCATGTCCTCGGCCGTGTCGAGAAGCGAAATGGCCGACTCGCGCGAGAGGTCACGCGTCGAGAGCAGGTGCGGAATCATGCGTCATCACCACGATCAATCTCAACCGCATCCACGCCGTCCGTTTCGACGAGGCACACGTTGATGCGCTCCCCCGGCGACGACGGCAGATTCTTGCCCACGTAGTCAGCGCGGATGGGCAGTTCGCGATGACCGCGGTCAATCAGCACGGCGAGACGCACCACATCCGGTCGTCCAAAGTCGGTGAGGGCATCGAGCGCGGCCCGCACGGTGCGGCCCGAGTACAGCACATCGTCGACGAGAACCACAGTGGCTTGGTCGATATCAACGGGAACCGCGGTGGGCGATGGCTCGCGCAGCGGATTGCTCTGCAGGTCATCGCGATACATGGTGACGTCCAGTGAGCCACGTGGGACGTCAGCCCCATCGATGGCGTGAATCGCGGCAGCAATGCGATCCGCCAGCGTGACACCGCGCGTGGGGATTCCGAGAAGCACGAGGTTGTCGCTGCCACGATTTGATTCGAGAATCTCGTGAGCGATGCGCGTAATGGCGCGTGCCACGTCAGCCGACTGCATGACGGTATTCGCAGTCATCCTGACCTCCTTCCCCGCCTCTCTGGACGGCTTTAAAGGATGTCTAATTACTCAGACTCTATCAGGTCAGGTATTGGCGATGGTACTCAACAGGCCGTTAACAAAGCCGGATGACTCTTCGGTGCTCAGTTCGGCAGCCAATGCCACGGCCTCTGAGGTCGCCACACCGGCCGGAATCTCCGGGTTGAACAGGATCTCCCACGCGGCGCAGCGCAGAATGGCACGATCCACGGCGGGCATGCGCTCGAGCGTCCATCCGCGTGAGTTGCTCGAAATAGCCTCGTCAATCTCTAAGAGATTTTCGACAACGCCATCCACGATGTCGCGGGCATAGAGCCACGATGATTCGCGCTCGGGCTCAGAGGCGGCACGCAGGGCCTCAGCCATGACGATGTCGCTCACCGGAACGCCACGAACGTCGGCCGCGTAGAGCATGTCGACCGCGCGTTTGCGAGCCTTGGTGCGGGCACTCACGGGTTAGTCATTAACGCGACCGAGGTAGTCACCCGTTCGCGTGTCGACCTTGATTTTGGTTCCCGTCTCGAGAAAGAGCGGGACCTGAATCTCGTAGCCGGTCTCCAGGGTGGCTGGCTTGTTTCCACCGGTCGAGCGGTCGCCCTGAAGACCGGGCTCGGTATAGGTGATCTCGAGAGTCACACTGGTGGGAAGTTCAATGTAGAGGGGCGAACCCTCATTAATGGCCAGCTGAACATCCTGGTTTTCGAGCATGAAGTTTGCTGCATCACCCACGGTGACGGCCGGGACGCTCATCTGCTCGTAGGTGGTCTTGTCCATGAAAATGAACTCGGTGCCGTCGTTGTACAGGTACTGAAAGTCACGACGGTCGACGTTGGCGGTCTCAATCTTGGTTCCAGCGTTATAGGTCTTATCGACAACCTTGCCCGAGACGACGTTCTTCATCTTGGTTCGCACAAACGCGCCGCCCTTGCCCGGCTTGACGTGCTGGAACTCGATCACCGTCCACAGCTGACCGTCAATCTTGATGACGATGCCGTTCTTGATGTCAGCGGTACTTGCCATGGTGAATCTTCTCTCGGTCGGAACGTCAGGTTATTTGTCGAGCGTGATCAGGTAGCGCAGG
>CAIVOR010000254.1 GCA_903907615.1 uncultured Microbacteriaceae bacterium
CACCGCCTGTGGCGTCGCGGCCATGGCCGCCGCCTCTTCGATACGAGACAGCGAATCGGCAGGCTCACCAATGCGGGCCGTTGCCTGTTCTCGAAGTTTGCGCATTTCACGACGGGATAGCCCCGAGGTGTCTGACAGGGGCGCCGAGGTCGGAGTGGCCACCGGCGGCAGGACGGGAATCTCGGGAGACGTCAGAGGATCGACGGGCAGCCCTGGGCTGCCCGAGGGGACGGGAATCAGCAGGTCTGCCGGCTGGGGAACGTAGACGGGCTCAGGGGCCGTGGTGGCCTCGGCAACAGGGATGTAGACGGGCTCAGGCGCGACAACGGAAGGAGCCACGTCCTGGGGAGCCCCTGGTTGGGGAGCCACAGACTGGGGAATGACGACCTCAGGAACTGCGACGGGAGGCGGGGTCGCAGGCATCGCAGGGGTTGCTTCGCGCGGTGGCGCAGCGGGCATTTCTGCTGCGGGAGCGGGCGACTGGGCGGGCTTGCGTGACGGTGACGACGTGGGTGGAAGCGGAGGAATCACCGGGGGCGGAGGCGGGCCGGCGGGAGACGCAGCGGACTTCTTCGCGGGGGCCTGGGGCGCAGGTGCCGGCGCGGGCGCCGCAGATCTGGGCGCCGCAGATTTGGGTGCCGCGGTCTTGGGGGCCTCGGCGTCGGGCGACGGCGCGTCGCTCCCCGGCGCAGGATTCGACGGCCAGTGAACGCCGTAGGTGCGGGGTGGCACCTCGTCGCCCTTCTTGCCGTTGTCCTTTGCCACCGTTACTCCCTGTAGAGACCCTCGGACTCGATGTAGGCGGCTACTGCGATGGGAACTAAATCGGTAACTGCCGCACCGTTGCGTATTGCTTCCCGACACATCGATGACGAAACATCAACGGGCGGGATTTGTAGCAAGTTTAGGTCATAGCCCTGCACATCGAGCTGAGGCGGGGACGTGCCGGGTCGCGTCACCACAATGAAGGAGGCGCGGTCTCTCAGCTCGTCGCTTCGATGCCAGGACGGCAATCCGGCCGCCGCATCCACGCCCACGATAAACCTGAAGTCGGCATCGGGATGCAGCAGGGACAAGTCCTCAAGCGTTTCGATGGTGTACGTGGGACCGCCCCGCAGAATGTCAACGTCACTGACGAACAGGGCGTCGTTCATCGAGTCGCCGGTGCCGGAGACGGCATCCGCGGATATGCCTCGGCGCGCCATCTCGAGTCGCTGTTGCGCAGTGGCCACAGCCCTCTTCTGCCACTGATCATTGGCGGGCACCACAATTACGCAATCGACGAGACCAGAGTCTCGAACAGAGTGGGCCACGCTCAGGTGCCCGTTGTGAAAAGGGTCGAACGTTCCCCCGAGAACGCCGATTCGGGTTCTCGACACGCGTGCTACCTAGTGGTGGCCTGCGCCGGACTTGTCAGTCTTGTTGGCGTGCCGATTTGCTACGTCGCGGTAGCTGAAGGTCATGAAAGCCAAGACCACAAAGATGACAACGGCAATCAGACCAAAAACCCATGCCGGGAGGAAGAGCGGGTGAAGCGCTTCTTCAGCAAGAAAGGTAAGTGATGACATGCGCAACTCCTGTGACGTCTGTTGGTGATGTGCTCAGTCTAGCGACGAATCTGACCCTGGCCGCGGACCAACCACTTGGTGCTGGTGAGCTCGGGCAAGCCCATGGGCCCCCGCGCGTGGAGCTTCTGAGTGGAGATTCCCACCTCGGCGCCGAAACCAAACTCGCCGCCGTCGGTAAAGCGCGTCGACGCGTTCACCATCACGGCAGCAGAGTCGACCTCGGCGAGAAAACGCTCGGCGTTAGCGGCATCGTTCGTGATGATCGACTCGGTGTGCTTCGTGGAATAGCGGCGGATGTGCTCAATGGCCGCATCCAGCGAAGGAACAACCTTGACGGCAATATCGAGGCTCATGTACTCACGGCCAAAGTCATCGGGGGTGGCGGGAACCGAGTCGGCAAAGATGGCGTGCGCCCGCTCGTCGGCGTGAATCGTGACGCCCGACTCGCGCAGTTTGGACAGAACCGGTGGCAGAAGTCGCTCGGCGGCTGATTCAAGGACCAGCAGGGTTTCGAGGGCGTTACACACGCTCGGTCGCTGCACCTTGGAGTTGTGCACGATGTCGACGGCCCATTCCACGTTGGCGCTCTCATCGAGCACGAGGTGAACCACGCCCGCACCCGTCTCGATCACGGGAACCTTCGATTCCATGACGACCGTGTTGATGAGGTCGGCCGAACCGCGTGGAACGAGAACGTCCACCAGGCCGCGTGCTGCCATCAGGCGACGGGCACCCTCACGACCAAACTCGTCGATCGTCTGAACGGCTGCAGCGGGAAGGCCCACCGATGTGAGTGCCTCTTGGATGATGGCCACGAGCGTGCGGTTGCTGTTCTCCGCCGCAGAGCCGCCCCGAAGGACGACGGCGTTGCCACTCTTGAGGGCAAGTGCGGCAATATCAACCGTGACGTTCGGGCGGGCCTCGTAGATTGTGCCCACAACGCCAAAGGGCACGCGCACCTGAGTGAGGTGAACTCCGTTAGGCATGTCCATTCCGCGAACAACGTGACCCACGGGGTCTGCCAGTGCGGCCACCTGTCGGACGGCTTGCGAGAGGCTAGCAATGCGGGCGGGGGTGAGTGCGAGGCGATCCATGAGCCCCTCGGAAGTGCCGGTGGCGCGACCGTTGTCGAGGTCAAGGGCGTTGGAGGCAACAATGCCCGCGCTATTTTCATCAAGGGCATCGGCGATGGCGTGCAGCGCAGCGTTCTTCGCATCGGTGTTAAGCGTTGCCAAGACAATTGACGCAGCCTGCGCCGACTCGAGCTTGTGTGTAAACGCAGCGAGCTCCTCTAGTGGCATGAGGAAAGTCTAACGGTGGCTCTCGCGAGTCCCCACTGTGCCGAGGGCTCGCGAAGGCGCAGATCTAGGCCGCTCGGTCGGGATTTGGCTCAAACCAGGTCCCGATGCGCGCTCCGCTCAGCGCATCGCCCACGAGCTCTGAAGCCGTGATGAGCACGGCAGTGCCCGAGGCGCTCGCGAGGTGTGCGGCTGCCACCTTGGTCACGGCTCCCCCGGTTCCCACACCCGCGTCTCCGATGTCGCCAAATTCAACCGAGTCAAGGTCGTCACCAAACGTGACATAGTCGATTTTTTCGGCACCCACTTCGTGCGG
>CAIVOR010000255.1 GCA_903907615.1 uncultured Microbacteriaceae bacterium
AGCTACGGCCGGAGGCACCTTTTCCACTGCCATGACAATCAATGGCACCGACGCACAGACGACTATCGAGACTCTCGAAGCGAATTTTAGCGACGCGAGCCGCGGTATTGGTCAAGTAGTTTTCCACAAGACCGACGGACTGCCTTTCACCGACGAGGAAAAAGCGAACATCACCGCCGCATTGGTGTCGGTTCATGATCTCCCCGCCGTTGATGACACTGTCGACCCGTTCAAAACCCAAAAGAAACTGGATTCACGCGCGCGCGATGTCGCGGAGGCCCCGGCTAAATTTGCCGACGGGCAGAAAAAGATTGATAAAGGCCAAGCAAAGATTGACGAGGGACTGAAAGACCTCGCAGCGGCTCGGGTGGACCTCGCCGATGGACGCATCGAATTGGCGACGAACCAGAAAAAACTCGACAAGGGCCTCGCAAAGCTTCAAGTGGTTGAGCCTGATCTGCGCGCCGCCAAAGCTGACGTCAAGGCCGGAATCGCCTATTACACAGGTCTGGGTGGGCACGAAGCCACCATCGCTGAACTACAGGCGAATCTTGCCCTCATCAACGACGGTCTAGATTCGATAGCTTCTGGCAAAGAAAGTATCCGCGATGGGCAGGCCAAAATTGACGCTGCCTGGGCCGACATTTACGACGGCGAGCGACAGGCGAATGACGGCGACAGAAAACTCGCGCGTGCTCAACGCAAGCTCGACAGAGGCCAAGTAAAACTGAACGATGCGCGCGCTGAATTCGCCTCTGCTCGAATCATCATGGAGGGAACTGCCAAGTTCCGCGTTGTGTCGGTCGACAATCAAACTGCGACCGGTAGCGTGATGTTCACAACTCCGATCTCGCAGGTCGAAACCGCCGACAAACAGGCCGTCGTCGCAGCGTTGTCCGGAACGGCAACCGACACCATTCAGGTTGAGTTTTCACAAGACCTCACACGTTCGCTCGGCGGGCTGCTTGGTCCCGGGGAAATCGTCGGTCTAATTGTCGCCGCCATAGTTCTGTTCGTGATGCTCGGAACACTGGTGGCCGCCGGCCTTCCCGTGCTGTCAGCCATTGTCGGCGTCGCAATCTCAGGCGCATCGAGCGTGGCTCTCGCAGCCGTGGTCGAATCGACAACAACCACGCCAATTCTTGGCGTGATGCTGGGGCTTGCCGTCGGAATCGACTATTCGCTGTTCATCCTGAATCGTCACCGCCGTCAGTTGAAGGCGGGTATGCCGGTCGCGGAGTCAATTGCGCTCGCTAACGGCACCTCTGGAAACTCCGTAACGTTCGCTGGCCTCACCGTAATTATCGCCCTCGCAGCGCTGAATCTCACGGGTATCGATTTCCTCGGTCTCATGGGGTCTGTGGGCGCCGCAGCTATTGCGATTGCGGTCGCCGTCGCCGTCACGTTCAATCCCGCCGTGATTTCGCTGATTGGGATGCGTGTGCTCAGCACAAAAGAACGTCGAGCGCTCGCCGCTCAGGAAACGAGCAACAGCAAACCGAGCACCACGTCATCGGCTAGCGTGTTCGCGACTAGACACCCGCTCGTCTCGCTGTTCGCGACCCTTGCAGTTCTCGGTATCGCCGCGATTCCGTTGCTCGACATGCGCCTCGGACTGCCCGATGGCTCGTCCGAGCCAACTGATTCAACCGGTTACAAGTCGTACCACTTGACGCAAGATGCGTTCGGCGAAGGAGTGAATGCAACCCTGCTCGTCGTTGCGACATCCCCCGTCCCCGTCACGAAAGACAACGAGCTGGCGTTTGAGGCGGGCGCAACGAAACTCATCATGGGTGTTGACAACGTGGAGTCCACCGTGCCCGGAGGCTTCTCAGACGACCGCACCATTGCCATTTTCCGCGTGATCCCGGCAGGTGGGCCGAATGATGTGTCGACGCAAGACGTCGTGCATGACATCCGGGCTCTGGATGCAGAATTCCGCGCGGCGCTCGACTCGTCGGTCAATGTGACGGGAATGGCGCCAATCAACATCGATGTATCCGAAAAATTGAGCCAGGCGTTACCCATTTACCTCGGCACAGTAATCGGGCTGTCTCTGCTCATCATGATGCTCGTGTTCCGTTCCATCTGGCTACCGCTCATTGCTAGTGCC
>CAIVOR010000256.1 GCA_903907615.1 uncultured Microbacteriaceae bacterium
CAACGGGTACGGTGCTCTTGTCAATCACGATCACGGGTCGGGTGATGTGTGCGCCGATGTTGCGGGCGGCCGTGTAGACGAAGGACACATTGGCGGCCCCGTCTTCAGACTGAGGTGTGCCCACGGCAATCATCTGAAAGTCCCCGTGTTCGGTGGCGGCGGCAACATCGGTCGTGAACGTGAGGTGACCCGCGCTGATTCCCCGAGCGACCACGTCGTCAAGACCGGGCTCGTAAATCGGGATTTCTCCGGCCTGTAACCGTGCCACACGTGCAGCATCAACGTCGAGGCACACAACCTGGTGTCCGAGGTCGGCCAAGCAGGCGCCGGTGACCAGTCCCACGTATCCCGTGCCAATGACGGTGACCTTGTGACTCACAGTTGTCCTTTGTGTTGAGGGGGTCGTGGAAAAAGCGTTGTCTGAAGTAGCGTAACTGTGTGCTCGAATCTGAATATCAGAAGCCACGCCAATTGCCGGCGCACCTTCGTCGTCCCGAGAGTTCCGAGCCACCCTTTGCTTTCGAGATTCGCCCGGCAGAACCGCAGGACATCCCCGACATCCGGGAGATCTACAACCACTACGTCAGTAACAGCGTAGTGACATTCGACGAGCGGCCGATGAGCATCAAGGCCTGGCGAGCGAAGTTTGCATTCCTCAAGAAACTGGGACACCCCCTCTTGGTGGCTGTCTCACCCGGCGACCAGGTGCTGGGTTACGCGCTTGTGCAGCCGTGGCGCCCCAAGTCCGGATATCGGTTCACCGTAGAAGATGCCATCTACCTGCGTCCCGCCGCCACGCGCAAGGGGCTCGGGGCCGCGTTGCTTCGCGCGCTGGTGGACGCGAGCGAAGAGGCCGGGCTCCGCACCATGATTGCGGTCATTTCGGATTCGGGCGCCGAGGCCAGCATCAAGCTGCATCTTGAGTTGGGGTTTCAGGAGGTGGGACGCATGGGCGGCGTGGGTTACAAGTTCAACCGGTCTCTGGGAACCATCACGCTGCAGAAAACCCTGACGCCTAGTCGCCGGAAAAAATCGCCTGCTGACGCGTCGCAAAAGCCACGAACCCCTTTTTGGCGTCGTTCGAAGCCATCAGGCGCATAAGTTCGGGCTGCAGGCGGGCGCTCGCTTCCGCGTGACCCGCTGCGCGTGCCAGCCGCGCATTGGCCAGAGTCGCGGCAACAGCCAGTGGCGCTGCTTGGGCGATGGACTGGGCAAGGGCGAGGGCGCGCGCGTCGACCTCTTCCGGCGCGCAGGTTTCTTGAACGAGGCCGATGCGCAGTGCCTCGGCGTCATCAAACGTCTCACCGGTCAACATCCAGCGCATGGCGTTGCCCCACCCGCAGCGCTCGGCAAAGCGCAGGGTGGCGCCGCCGAAAGGCAGGATTCCGCGCTGCACCTCGAGCTGGGCAAAGCGCGTACCGTGGGCTGCGACCGCCACATCGGCCGCCAGGATGAGTTCTATCCCGAGCGTGTAGCACGTTCCTTTGGCCGCAACCACGACGGGCTTCGTCACCGGGGCCGTGTGGATTCCCCAAGGATCCAGGCCGCCCTCGGGAACGTAGCTCAGTCCGTCGGCGCCCATGTGCTTGCCGACGTCGGCCAAATCAAGACCACCGGTGAAGTGGTCGCCCTCCGCGGTCACCAGCCCCACCCGCAGAGCAGGGTCGCGATTGAGTTCACCGTAAGCCGACGCGAGGCGCTGCAACAGGTCTAACGTTGCTGCGTTTCGCTTATCGGGACGGTTCAAGCGCATTTCGAGAACGTGCCCGTGACGACGAACGATGATGCTTTCAGTCTGATTTTCCAACACCGGACTCCAATGCCTCAGACAGCGCGTCGCGCCAATCGCGAATAGGGGCGAGGCCTACGCTATCCCACGAGTCGTGACCCAACACGGAGTAGGCGGGACGCGCAGCCGGACGCACGAAGGATGCCGAATCGGTGGGGTGAACGCGCTCGGGGTCAAGACCTGCCTCGGCAAAGATTGCACGCGCAAAACCGCACCACGTTGTATCGCCCGACGACGTGCCGTGGAAGATGCCGCTGGTGATGTCGGCATCGATGATCTCAATGAGTTTGTGAGCCAGGTCGCGCGTCCACGTGGGCTGACCGCGCTGGTCGTCGACAACGGTTAGAGTTTCGCGCTCGCCGGCGAGCCGCAGCATTGTCGACACAAAGTTGGGTCCGTGCTGGCCGTAGAGCCAAGCCGTGCGCACGATGACGCTGCCATCGGGGTGTGCTTCGAGGATGAGCTCTTCTCCCGCGGCCTTCGTGCGGCCGTAGGCGCCGAGGGGGTCGCGGGCGTCGTCTTCGCCGTAGGGGGAGGTTGCTTGGCCATTGAATACGTAGTCGGTCGACACGTGAATCAGCGTTGCGCCAGCGTTACGAGCGGCCAGGGCCAGGTTGTGCGCACCTTCCGCATTGATGGCAAAGGCTTCTGTTTCGTTTGTCTCGGCGTCGTCAACCGCCGTGTACGCCGCACAGTTGATCACGACGTCGTGTCCGGTGACAGCGCGGTGCACGGCGTCGAGGTCGAGAATGTCGAGCTGCGCCCGGGAGAGGGCGGTGAAGGGACGAGCACCGAGCACGTCTTGGACATCGCGCCCGAGCATGCCCGACGCACCCGTGATGAGAATGCGTTTCACAGCTAGCTCAATTCGGCGCGGGCCTTGAGCGGCTCCCACCACTCGCGATTGTCGCGGTACCACAGCACAACGTCAGCCAAGCCCTGTTCGAAGGGCACCTGCGGCTGGTAGCCGAGCTCCGCGGAAATCTTGGAGATGTCGACCGAGTAGCGCAAGTCGTGGCCGAGGCGGTCGGCCACGCGATCGACGTACGACCAATCCTTGCCCGTGGCGTCGAGGAGGAGCTGCGTGAGCTCCTTGTTGGTGAGCTCGGTTCCGCCACCGATGTTGTAGACCTCGCCCGCACGCCCCTTGTTGAGAACCAGGGCGATGCCGCGACAGTGGTCGTCGACGTGCAGCCAGTCACGGATGTTGTTGCCCTCCCCGTAGAGGGGAACGTGCTTGTCGTCAATGAGATTTGTGACAAACAGGGGGATGACCTTCTCGGGGAAGTGGAAGGGGCCGTAGTTGTTGGAGCACCGCGTGATCGACACGTTCAGTCCGTGTGTGCGGTGGTAACTGCGAGCTAGGAGGTCGCTTCCGGCCTTGGATGCCGAGTAGGGCGAGTTGGGCTCGAGGGGGCGGTCTTCGGCCCAGGAGCCCTCGGAGATCGAGCCGTACACCTCGTCGGTCGACACGTGCACGAAGCGCGGTAGGTTGTTCCGCAGAGCCGCATCGAGAAGTTGTTGAGTGCCCACCACGTTTGTTTCGACAAACACCGTCGCGTCGCGCACGGAACGGTCGACGTGGCTCTCGGCGGCGAAGTGCACCACGGCATCGAGGCCTGGGAAGAGCTCATCGAGCAGCGCGGCATCGCGAATGTCGCCCTGAACAAAGCGGTACCGTGGCGATTCGGCGATCGAGGCGAGATTGGCGAGGTTGCCCGAGTAGGTGAGCGCGTCCAGGACCACGACCTCGGCACCTTCGAGACCCGGATAGGCATCTTCGAGGGTGCGTCGGACAAAGTTGGA
>CAIVOR010000257.1 GCA_903907615.1 uncultured Microbacteriaceae bacterium
CTCGCCCACGTCACCCAAGATTCCAATGGAGAGTCCGTACTCGCTGTCATTCGCAAGCGCAACGGCTTCCTCCATCGTGGAGAACTTCATGATGGGAGCAACGGGACCAAAGATCTCGTCTTTCCAGGCGCTCATGCTTGGCTTCAGGTCGGCCAGCACGGTGGGCTTGAAGAAGTTGCCCTCGTGCGTTCCACCGGCCTTGAGGCTTCCGCCCTGCTTCACAGTCTCGTCAACGATGGCCTGAACCTTTGCGGTCTGGTTGGCATCAATGATCGGGCCGAGCGCTACCTGGTCGGTTGCCGGGTTGCCCACGGGAAGGTGGTTGGCCTTCTCCACAAGAGCGGCCACGTAGTCGTCGTATACCGACTCGTGCACGATGTGACGACCGGTAGTCATACAGATCTGACCCTGGTGCATCCACGAACCGAATGCGCCTGCGGAAGCCGCCTTGGCCACGTCAACGCCGGGAAGCACGATGAGTGCGTTGTTGCCACCAAGCTCGAGGTGCGTGCGCTTGAGGTGCTTGCCACCGAGCTCACCAACCTTGCGACCAGCCAACGTCGAACCCGTGAAGGACACAATGCGAACCTCGGGAGCTACGACAACGGCCTCGCCGACATCGGCACCACCGTTCACCAGCTGGAATACGCCCGGGGGAAGGCCGGCCTCTTCGAAGATGCGGATGATGGCGGCTCCCGCACCGACGGCGGTGCGAGGGTCTGGCTTGAAGATCACCGCGTTGCCCAAGGCAATGGCCGGAGCAATCGAGCGAATCGACAGAATCAGCGGGAAGTTGAACGGTGCAATAACCGTGACAACTCCGGCCGGACGGCGACGCATGAAGCTCCAGTGCGGGTCGTTCGACGGCAGAACACTGCCCATGGGGTGGCTCGGCAGTGCGCTTGCCTCGAAGCACTCACCCTCGGCAACGTGAATCTCAAGGCCGGCCTTGGGGGGAATCGATCCCGCTTCCTTGACCAGCCATTCGGAGATTTCAGCAGCGTGGGTGCCAAAAAGCTCTCCGGCCTTGCGCATGATCGCGGCGCGCTGCTCGGGGGGTGTGGCTGCCCAGCCAACCTGAGCCTTGGCAGCTTCTGCAACGGCCTTGTTGGCGTCGGCCACACTGGCCATGCCAATGGAACCAAGCTTCTCGCCGGTAGAGGGCGACACGACGTCGCGCGTACCGCCACCACCGGCAACCCAGCCGTTGATGTAAATCTTGTCGGTCCAAATCTTCGGATCGAGCAGTGCCATGTCTCCTCCTCGAGACTCGCTGGAACATGTTCATCGCCCCGTTTATGTGAGGCGATACGAAAAGAGTCTACGCCCGCACACTACGCCGTCAATTGACGATGTGCGCAGGCGCTTGCGTGCCCGTGTGACATCGCGCGATGACGGCTCTCAGCCCTGTTTATCCCCCACGCACGGCGGTAGCATCGACAGTGGTGCGACGCGGCTTTCGCACTCTCCTCAGAGAAGGACACCGATGACTTCCTCCGCCCCACGCACCGTTCGCGACGCCTTCTTTGACGTGCTGCGCCAGTACGACCTGACAACGGTTTTTGCCAACCCGGGTTCGACCGAAATCTCGCTTTTGGCCAACCTGCCGAGCGACATCGATTTCACGCTGGCCCTCCACGAGGGTTCGGTGGTCGGCATGGCCACGGGCTACGCCCTTGCTCGCAACAAGGCAGCCATGGTTGTGGTGCACACCACCGCCGGTCTGGGTAACGCCGTGGGCGCCATTGCCACCGCCCGCGTCAACCGAGCACCACTCGTGATTGTCGTGGGACAGCAGGATCGTCGCCATCTTGCCACCGAGCCGTTCCTGGCTGGGCGCCTCCGTGGTCTCGTTGGCGAATACCCCGTGTGGTTCAACGAACCCGTGACCCCGCACGACGTTCCCTCCGCCGTCGCGCGGGCGTATCACGAGGCCACCACCCGACGCGGCCCGGCCATTGTGGTCGTGCCCATGGACGACTGGCTGGCCGAACTCCCCGACGAGCGCGTCTTCCCCGCCCCCACGGATTCGGTGGTGTCGGGCGACCCGAGTGCCACCACCATTGCCACCATCGTGCAGCACCTCGATGC
>CAIVOR010000258.1 GCA_903907615.1 uncultured Microbacteriaceae bacterium
CCGGGCGTGTCGCGGAGGTTTTTCATATCGCGTTGTTATGGGACCCGCTCGACAAAGATAGGTTATAGACCGGGGAAAACCCCAACGAGCGAAAGGCGCGAGACGTGTCCAAGAGCCGAACGCTAATGCTCTGGTTTGCCGCCTACGGCGTTCGGATCGTCATGGTGATCCTCGTGCTTGCTGTGGGAGGTGCGATTCTGGGTTCGCTCCCGCGGAATCATCTCACGGTCGAAGTGGGCACTAAGGGCGGGCTTTTTGACGTGATGGCGCAAAGCCTGCGGACCGATTTGAAGCCCTACGGCGTTACCGTCGACATCGTCAATCGGGCCGATTCAAAGAACATCATTGAGGACATCGCCAATAAAAACATCGATGTGGACGCCGGTTTTGTCGCCTCAGAAGTCCCCGAGGGTTTCAACGACTTCGTGCGCCAGGCCGGAACCGTCATGTATTCGCCCGTCTATATCGTTACGGGCGCGAATTCGGGCATTCAGTCCGTCAGCGACATTGCCGGCAAAAAACTCAGTCTCTATCCCAAAGACAGCGCCGCGTGGAGCGTGTGCGAGTACGTGCTGCGGAGCTACGGCGTGAGTCTCGTTGATGAGTTGTCGACCTACGGAAACGGGCTCAAAGTTCTCGACAACACCGCGACCGGCGTAACCGACGCGGGGTGCCTCATCGACGTCCCTGCGGGCTCTTCCATTGGTTACGCGGCAGACAGTTTGAAACGGCTTGCCGATCCCCGACTGCGTTTTCTCGAAATCACCGAGTCGCAAGCAATCGAGGTTAACGAAGATTTCCTCGTTGCTTCACAAATTGACGCGGGCACGTTCGAGATTTTCCCCAACGTCAAGCCCGAGGAGAACATCGAAACGAATGCCGCACTTGTGACGTTTGTGGGCAAAGAGAGCCTGCCCAGAGAACTCGTGACGCTGATTGCGCAAAGTTTTAGACTCCAATACGGAAACGGAACGGCAGTCAATGACGCGGGCGAACTTCCCTCGACCCAGTTGTCATCGATCGCTCCTTTTGAGGGCGCGCAGGACGTGTTTGAAAATGGCCTGCCGTGGCTCTACCGCAATGCACCCTTCCCCCTCGCCGCATTTCTCGACAAGTTCCTCTCCACCTACGGTCTTTTTCTCACGACTCTCTTTTTGGTACTCGCCGTCACGGACAACATTGGTTTGGTGAAGCCCTGGCACCTCGTGCGCCGCTCGCGTCAGCCCCGCATGCGGTTGATGGCCCAGACCATCGCCGAGAGACAACAAGCCAACGGCACGCTGTCGCGCAGCGATCAGCGCAAGCTGGCCGTGGTCGAACGCTGGATCAAGAGCCAGAACCAAGGACTGGGCGAAGTTGAAGACCTCCTGCGCCAGGTAGAAGCAAACTCGAAGACATAAAGCAAGGGATGCCGAGCCCTGAGGCTCGACATCCCTTGCGTCTCAATGTGCTTGCTATGCCTTGCGGCGGCGGATGGCCACGATTGCAATCGCACCAACAACCAGCATGCCGAGGCCCGCAGCAATCGGGGTTACCGTGTCCACACCGGTGTCGGGAAGTGCCGAAGCCGAACCGCACTCCGGCGACTTGATCAAAATCAAACCGTCAGTTGCGTATTCACCAGAGATCGCAATGACAGAGCCGTCAAGGCTACGGTCACCGTTGTATCCATAGAATCCGGAGCCGCCCGATGACTCGGCAACCGTCAATGGGTCGCCGATGTCAAGCGTCGTCAAGTCGAGCACCGGCACGTTGGCCTCGTTGGTCTCGTCCGCCACGTAAATCGTGTCGCACGACGGAATCGCCGAGTAGACATAAGCGTCGATTGCGTCGCTCGCGGAAGCAACTCCTGCCGGCGTGACCTTGAAGACCAGGCTGTTGCCGTAGTCACCGACAATCAGGTTGCCGTCATTGTCCAGCTCGCAGCTGTACAGTTCGCTATCGCCATCAGTTCCACTAATGGTCACTGGGGTGACACTCATGTCTGATGTGTCGTAGACGCCAATGGCGTCGTCATAGTAGGGCACGTAGAGCGTTGCTCCGTCGGCCGAGAGACACATGCTCGCGGTGTACGTGCCGCCACTGGCAGCCGCGGTCTGGGAGTCATTGCTGAGGTCAACCTTAACCAGGTCGCCCGAGAAGTAGGCGCGGACGAATAGGAAGGCGCCGTCCCGAGATGCCTCGAGAGCTCCAGGGCGAAAGCTCACGCTTATGGTGCGGTCAATACTGTTGTCCGACAAATCAAGGACAATGACAGCACTGTTGTCATAGTCAGCAACGTAGAGGAAGCTGTTGTCGGGAGAGAACGTTACCCCGACGATGTCGGTCGAGCCCAAGTCGCTATTTGTTATGTCTACCTGTGTATCTGTGGCGACGTTGTAGATCGTCACGCCAGCGTATTCAATGGCAGCGGCAGCGAGTGATCCATCATTTGAG
>CAIVOR010000259.1 GCA_903907615.1 uncultured Microbacteriaceae bacterium
ATCGCCCGTCGACAGGGCGGCGAAGTAACTGCGCACCACGGCATCGGGAGAGTTGATTGTGCGGTTGACGAAGATCACTCCGCCGATGCCCACCGCGACCGCGACGATGGCCACTATGGCGACGAGAAGGGCAAACCGTGCGCGAGTATTCACAATTCATCCTAGGCACTTCGGTGTTGG
The DNA here is from genome assembly GCA_903907615.1 of uncultured Microbacteriaceae bacterium. Classification (GTDB taxonomy): domain Bacteria; phylum Actinomycetota; class Actinomycetes; order Actinomycetales; family Microbacteriaceae; genus UBA963. Next base: position 181 of record CAIVOR010000259.1, read on the forward strand.
GGAGTCTTTGAGCGAGCCACGGGCTAAACTTGCACGATTCTGACCAACCCGATGAGGACACGCGTGACAACACCCGCCCTGAGCGCCGAACAGCAGCGCATCTTCACGCTCGTCGAGGACACCAACGAGAACCTCTTCATTACGGGCCGTGCGGGCACGGGTAAGTCCACCCTGCTGAATCACATCGCTGCCAACACGACCAAGCAAATTGCCATCTGCGCACCCACGGGTGTTGCTGCGCTCAACGTCGAGGGTCAGACCATTCACGCGCTGTTTAACCTCCCGATTGGCCTGATCGGCAACCAGGAACTCACGCACAACCCGCACAAGAGAAAGATCCTGTCGGCTATCGAGCTTCTCGTCATCGACGAGGTCTCCATGGTGAACGCCGATGTGCTCGACGGCATCGACCGCACGCTGCGTGAGGTACGCCACAAGCGCCACGCGCCGTTTGGCGGGGTTCAGGTGGTGATGTTTGGCGATCCGTACCAGTTGCCGCCGGTCGAAGCCAAAGGAATCGAACGCGACTATTTCGCCGACAACTACGCCTCGATGTGGTTCTTCGATGCGCGCGTGTGGCGCGAGGCCGGCGTGACGACAGTTGAGTTGGCGGAAATTCACCGCCAACACGACAACGACTTCAAACGCCTCCTCGAGGGCGTGCGCCGCAATGAAGTTACCCAAGACATGGCCAACCGCCTCAACGAGGTGGGCGCACGACCGGCGCCCGACGGAATCATCACGCTGGCCACGCGCAACGACCGAGTCACCACCATCAATGCCCGCCACTTGGCCGAACTCCCGGGCAAGCCCAAATCTGCCGTGGCCGACGTGAACGGCGAGTTTCCCCCGGGCTGGTTTCCCGCGGACGAAGAACTGCAGCTCAAGCCCGGCGCACAGGTCATGTTCTTGCGCAACGATCCCGACGGTCGCTGGGTTAACGGCACCATCGGTCGGGTCAGCAAGATTGGCGCGAACGTCAGCGTGGAGGTGGACGGCAGCGTCCACGAGGTTCTGCCGTCCACGTGGGAGCGATTCCGCTACACGTACCGCGCCGAGACCAAAGAACTGAGCCGCGAAGTGGTGGCCGAATTCACTCAGGTCCCGCTGCGCTTGGCCTGGGCCATCACGATTCACAAGTCTCAGGGGCAAACTTATGATGCGGCCGTTATCGACCTCGCGTCGGGCGCGTTTGCGGCCGGCCAAACGTACGTGGCTCTGAGCCGACTCACCTCGCTCGAGGGACTCTATCTCTCACGACCGCTCAAACCCTCAGACGTTCGGGTCGATCCCGATGTGGAACGCTTCATGGGAGCCCTCGCCTGACCTTCAGGAGACCCGCGATTGAGACGCCGTTCAGGAGCGAATCGGAGCGGATGCGGAAATTAGGGACGCCGCCGGAATCCAAATTTTCTTCGTGTGAGTGATTGCTCAACCCACCCGCGACGGATGAGTTCCGCGATGGCGTCCTTGGCATCACGAGGGACGAGGGCGGCTTGTTGGTCTCTGAGGAGCACGCGCAGCCGGGCGCGGCGAGCATGTTCGAGTACCGCCCTCACTACCCCGGGATAGTTCGGACCGAAGTCATCGCACACAATGAGGGCGCAAGGATTTCCCGGATTTCTGAGAGCCAGCGCAACTGTGATGTCTGTTCTAACGCTCTCGTAGTCGTGGGCGGCATCAATGTAAATCACATCAGCGACGACCCCGCACGAGTGCAGCAGGGCAAGCCCCTGAGCGCTGTCGAGCGGCACGGGGATGACGTGGTCTTGCATGTCAGCACGACGGATGTTGGCGACAAAGGTTGAGTAGAGCGTGGGGTAGCCGTCGACCAAGTGGAGATTCTCGATGCCCCATTCGCCACCGGTCAGGCGGCGAATTCGGTCTGAGCCCAGCCACGAGTCGACGCAGATGAGTGTCCACGACGAGGAACGCGCGGCCAATTCTCGTCCCCACAAAAGGGCGGATCGCCCCTGCCACGAACCCACCTCGACGACGCACGTCGGCTGAGTAACCGCCCCAATGTCGCAGATGGCATCGGAGGGGCCTCCAGACGCACGCGGCCGCGAATGATTTATTGGCCCGGGGCCCAGAGGCGCAAATCCCAAGTCCGCCAACTGCGGCAATTGCTTTAGCGGCTGTGCCATTCCCCTACTTTAGGATGAAGTCGTGCTTCTTTCAGATCGCGACATCCGCTC
>CAIVOR010000260.1 GCA_903907615.1 uncultured Microbacteriaceae bacterium
ACGCCCGCATCGGACCCAAGTTTCTCAACGCGGGTGCCGGATATGGCGGTTCGTGCTTCCCCAAGGACGTTCAAGCCCTCATCCACACGGCTCAGTCACACGGTATGGGTGGCCTCCGCATTCTGGAGGCTGTGGAAGAGGTCAATGCCAGCCAGAAGACCTACCTGTTGGACAAGCTCGAGCGCGAGTTCCCCGACGTGTCGGCGCTCACGGTGGCCGTCTGGGGTCTGGCGTTCAAGCCGCACACCGATGACGTTCGCGAAGCAACGAGTGTCACCCTGTTGTCGCGTCTCGTGAATCAGGCCGCGCGCATCCAGGCGTTCGACCCCGTGGCTACCGAGGCGTTCCAGAACTACACGCACCTGCCGTCGGTGATTTACGCAGATACGGCTGAGGCTGCACTTCACGGTGCCGACGTATTGCTCATTTTGACGGAATGGCCTGAGTTCTCGGCTGTCGACCCCAGCATTTTCGCAACCAAACTGGCGCGCAAGACGGTCTTTGATGGGCGCAACATCTTTACCCTCACCGCGATGGAAAAAGCGGGAGTCACCTACCACTCGATTGGACGGCCCACCGTTGGCTAAGCGCATACTGATTACCGGTGGAGCGGGATTTCTCGGTTCGCACCTGAGTGACCGCCTCATTGAATCCGGCCACGAGGTGCTGTGTGTTGACAACTTCTACACCGGGCGTCGCGAAAACATCGCCCACCTCTTGCAACACCCCCGATTCGAGTTGCTGCGTCACGATGTGAGCTTTCCGCTCTACGTTGAGGTGGACGCCATCTACAACCTGGCGTGCCCGGCTTCCCCCATTCACTACCAACGGGACCCCGTTCAGACCACGAAGACGAGCGTGCTCGGCGCCATCAACATGCTGGGCTTGGCCAAGCGCCTCAACGTGCCGATCATGCAGGCCTCGACATCTGAGGTTTACGGCGACCCCACCGTGCACCCGCAGACCGAGGACTACTGGGGCAACGTCAACCCCATCGGAATCCGCAGCTGCTACGACGAGGGCAAACGTGCTGCTGAGACGTTGTTCTTCGACTACCGACGCCAGCACGACCTGCCCATCAAGGTCGTTCGCATCTTCAATACCTACGGTCCGCGCATGGATCCGGCCGATGGGCGCGTGGTCTCGAACTTCATTGTTCAAGCCCTCAAGGGCGAGAACATCACCATCTACGGTGACGGCTCGCAAACGCGCAGCTTCTGCTTCGTCGACGACCTGATTCGCGGCTTCATGTCGATCATGGATACCCCACACGAGGTCACCGGACCCATCAACGTGGGTAACCCCAACGAATTCACCATCAAGGAGCTTGCCGAACTGCTAGTGGCCAAGACGGGATCAGCGTCGAAGATTGACTACCTGCCGCTTCCCTCGGATGACCCCAAGCAGCGCCAGCCCGACATCACGCAGGCCAAGGCCGTCTTGAACTGGACGCCCACGGTCGAACTGGATCAGGGCCTCGACGCAACGATCGAGTACTTTGCGTCGATCCTCAACTCAGAGGTGCGCTGAGCGCTCCCACGGTAACGACCAATCGATCGGGTCACGCCCGAGCCGAACGAGTTCACGATTGGCCCAACTAAATGGGCGCGAGCCGAAGAAGCCCC
>CAIVOR010000261.1 GCA_903907615.1 uncultured Microbacteriaceae bacterium
CCCCCCCCCCCCCCCCCCCCCACGGCTCTGAACACTCTTTCCCTACACGACGCTCTTCCGATCTTCCCCTGAGGTCCACCCCTAAAGATTCCCTTTTGCATACTCGGACTGGGCCGCCAGTTCGGTCGGCAGGACACTCATTCGGGTAATCGGTGAGTCCGTCCTCGACTCTTCTCCAACACGAACCGCCGCCGTATGAGACAACAGCGCCCATATACTGAGGTCAGCCTGAATTTTGATTACTTTCGGGGGAACAGACTCCCCGGGGGGGATAGTGTCAAAAGTCGCGCCGCCCGAGTCCGTTCCGTGGTTGCGCAACGTATTCCTCGCACCGGAGACGGTTCGCTCCGCAGTTTCAGCGGATGCGACGGCCACCGTCATGGCGAGCATGGCCGCTGACGGAATCGAGACGCGCCCCGTCTTCATTCCGATTCACCAGTTGCCACCGTACGAGTCGACCAGTCGATTTCCGGTGGCAGATGATTGGTCGGCTCGCGGCCTCACACTCCCTTTGCATCCACGGTTGACCGACGCCGACGTGTCTGACGTGGTTGCATCCCTGCATCGAGCCGTGGTTGCCCTCAGTTCCTAACACATCGCGTTGGGGGAGGCGGCCGGAGCGAGTGTGCACTTCGCTCAACGACCAAGGACAACGGGGAGGGGAAGCACAGCTCTTGTCCGTTGAATGACAAACGGGACGGCAACCTGCCATGCTGAGACCGTGGCAAATTCACGCTCTGGCGACAGCATCATCACGCGCGTCACGCGCATCCTCGAGAGTTTCGACTCCACACGCGTCACCCAGACGCCGTCGGGGGTAGCGCGCCGAACTGGGCTGCCCGTCTCAAGTGCGCACCGCTTGATGAACGAACTGGCCGACAACGGCTTTCTTGAGCGCGATGACCAGGGCGGGTTTCGCATCGGGATGCGCCTGTGGGAACTCACCACGCGCGGATCGAATGCCCTCGGATTGCGTCAGGTCGCGATGCCGTTCATGGAAGAAGTGCAGGCGGGTATTCGCGAGCACACGCAGCTCGGGGTGCTCGAACAAGACGAGGTGCTGTTCATCGAGCGCCTCTCGGCGCGCCAGGCCGGCGCCAACATCACGAAGATCGCCGGTCGCCTCCCGCTCAACGCCTCCTCGTCGGGTCTCGTGCTGTTGGCCTACGCGCCCCCGGCATACCAGGAGCGCTTCCTCTCGTCGCCGCTCAAGCGGCTCTCGCCCGAGACGATTGTGGACCCTACAGAACTGCGCAAGAAACTGGCCGAGGTGCGCACGCGCGGCTACTCGTTTGCCCCGGGATACATCGAAAGCGTGTCCACGGGTATTGCCGTGCCCGTCTCTGACGGCTCCGGCGTCATCGCCGCGCTCTCAGTGGTCATGCCGCGTGGCAACGAACGTGAGTCGGAGGTAGTGGCGCGCCTCAAGCGAGCCGCAGCGGAAATTGGCCAGGCCGCATCCGCCGTAAGATTTGCTTCCCATTGAATGAAAACTTTGTCGAAGGACTGACCAAAATCCGATTTGCTGTCTCCTAGACGTTGGGCGAGCGAGTCTCGACCCCGGAACAAGGAGAAGACAATGGCCACACAAATGAAGACTCAGGTCGCCATCATGGGAGCCGGCCCGTCGGGCCTGCTGCTGGCACACCTGCTGCAGCGGTCGGGCATCGATTCCATCGTGATCGACGGCAAGTCACGCGAAGAGATCGAGGGAACGGTTAAGGCCGGCATCGTCGAGCAGCCCGCCGCCGAGGTTCTGGTCGGATCCGGTGCCAGCTCGCGTGCCATGAACAAGGAGTACGAACACCACGGCATCACCTTCGACTTCGACGGCGGAAGCCACCGCTTCGACTTCACCAAGCTCGTCAACAAGTCGGTGTTCCTGTTCCCTCAGCACGAGGTGCTCATTGACCTCATCGCCGCTCGCATCGCCGCCGGCAACCCGCCCCTTTTCGAGCACCTCGCCGAGAAGATCATTGACGAGAACACCAACAACCCCAAGGTTGTCGGTAAGACGGCCGCGGGAGAAGAGTTCGAAATCTCGGCCGATGTTGTCATCGGTGCCGACGGATCGGCATCCATCGCTCGCATCGCGGTGAACGGATCGCAGACCTCCGGTTTCTTCCGCGAGTACCCCTTCGCCTGGTACGGCATCCTCACCGAAGCGCCCATGAGCTCCGACGAACTCATCTACTCGCGCTCCGAAGAGGGCTTCGTGCTCATCTCCACCCGCACGCCCGAGGTACAGCGCATGTACTTCCAGTGTGAGCCCACCATGGATCCCAACTCGGTCTCGGACGAAGAGATTTGGGCCAAGCTTCAGCTCGGTGTCAAGGTTGAGCTCAAGCGCGGACCCATCTTCCGCAAGGACGTTCTGCGGTTCCGCTCGTTCGTCGCCTCCGGACTGCGCAACAACCGGATCTTCCTCGCGGGAGACGCCGCCCACACCGTGCCGCCCACCGGCGCCAAGGGTATGAACCTCGCCTTCTCCGACGTACTCTGGCTCAACCAGGCACTCAATGCCTTCTTCAACGAAGGCACCGAGTCGCTCATGGACACCTACCAAGAGGACGCACTCGACCGCATTTGGAAGGCTCAGCACTATTCCTACTGGATGACGTCGATGCTGCACATCGCACCCGACGCCACCGAGTTCGACAAGAAGCGCCAGCTCGGCGAGCTCTACTCGGTATGCGGCTCGGAGTTCGCACGTCAGCACGTTGCCGAGGGCTACACCGGCTGGGAATACGGCGCAGCCTGGAAGTAGCTTCCGACGCTCACGCAGCTCACTGTGGCGCCCCCTCGAAAGAGGGGGCGCCATCGCGTGAACCACACAGATGCCCTGGGCCAC
>CAIVOR010000262.1 GCA_903907615.1 uncultured Microbacteriaceae bacterium
CGATCTGACCGATATCGACTTCGACAATATTAAGTACTTTGTGCGCGCCAGCGAACAGCAGGCGCAGACGTGGGACGATCTTCCCGACGACATCAAGAACACCTATGAGCGATTGGGAATTCCCGAGGCGGAACGCCAACGTCTGGTGTCGGGCGTGGCGGCTCAGTATGAGTCCGAGGTCGTCTATCACCAGATCAACGAAGAGTTGGAGCGCCAGGGCGTCATCTTCATGGACACCGACACTGCCCTTCGTGAGCACCCAGAATTTTTTGAGGAATATTTCGGCACGGTCATTCCCTCGGGCGACAACAAGTTCTCTGCCCTGAACTCAGCAGTGTGGTCGGGCGGGTCGTTCGTCTACGTCCCCAAGGGTGTCCACGTTGAGATTCCGCTTCAGGCCTATTTCCGCATCAACACGGAGAACATGGGCCAGTTCGAGCGGACCCTCATCATCGCGGACGAAGACAGCTACGTGCACTACATCGAGGGTTGTACCGCTCCGATTTACAAGAGCGATTCGCTGCACTCGGCCGTCGTTGAGATCGTCGTCAAGAAGGGCGCCCGCGTCCGCTACACCACGATTCAAAACTGGTCGAACAATGTCTATAACCTCGTGACCAAGCGCGCGATTGCGCACGAGAACGCCACCATGGAGTGGATCGATGGCAACATCGGCTCGAAGGTCACCATGAAGTACCCCAGCGTCTATCTCGTGGGAGAGGGCGCTAAGGGCGAAACCCTGTCGGTGGCTTTTGCCGGTCCGGGTCAGCACCAGGATGCCGGAGCCAAGATGGTTCACATGGCGCCGAACACCAGCTCGTCTATCGTCTCTAAATCCATCGCTCGCGGTGGGGGCCGTGCGGGATACCGAGGAGAGATTCGCGTCGACGAGAAGGCGCACAACTCTGCCAACACGGTGCGGTGCGATGCTCTCTTGGTCGACACCATTAGTCGCAGCGATACCTATCCCGCGATCGACATTCGCGTTGACGACGTCACGCTGGGACACGAAGCTACCGTTTCTCGCGTCAGCGAAGAGCAGCTGTTCTACCTCATGTCGCGCGGCCTCGCCGAAGACGAAGCCATGGCGATGATTGTCCGCGGCTTTATCGAGCCCATCTCTCGCGAACTCCCCATGGAGTACGCCCTCGAACTCAACAAACTCATCGAGATGGGTATGGAAGGGTCCGTCGGCTAAATGGCACCGTCAACTTCTGCCGAGCACTCTCCGGCAGCCTTCTACAACGCTGACGCGTTGGCGCCCATTCAGACGCGGCGCGAACGGCTGAGCAGCTTCTCCATCGAGGACCTGAATCCCGTTTCTTCGCGTTCTGCGGAATGGCGCTACACCCCCCTCGATCGCATCGAGCAGCTCACCTCGGGTTCGCGGGACGGTTCGGACATCCCCGCGACTTACGACATCACGGGTGCAGCCAGCGTGGCACACGTGCCCATGTCCGACGCGCTCGTTGGACGCTGCGGGCGTCCAGAAGAAATTGCCAGTGCACTAGCCTGGCGCGACACCCAGAATGCTGTGGTCATCACGGCATCAGCACAAGACACTTCCGAGGTATGGGTCGTGCGCGACTCGTTGGGCACAGCGGCTCGGGCGGGTCACACCGTCATCGATGTCGCGCCCTTCGCCAAGACCACCATCGTGTTCGACAATCGCGGCAGCGCGATGCTGAGTGAAAACGTTGAAATCCACGTCGGCGAATCGGCCACAGTGGTCGTCGTGAGCCTCCAGCAGTGGGATGAGACATCTGTGCAGTTGGCGTCACACTTTTGTCGTGTGGGAGCCAACGCGTCCCTCACGCACGCAGCGGTCACGCTGGGCGGTGGCGTCGTGCGCATCAACCCCACGGCACATCTCGCTGAAACCGGCGCCTCAGCCACGCTTCTGGGCCTGTACACGGCCGACTCGGGCACTCACGTCGAGTCTCAGGTCTACGTAAACCACGATGCCCCCAACACGGTCAGCCGCGTCAACTACAAGGGGGCTCTGCGTGGCGCGGGTGCGCGAACGGTCTGGATTGGTGACGTGCTCATTGGCCGAGAGGCAACCGGCACGGACTCTTACGAACAGAATCGGAACCTGATTCTGGCAGAGGGTGCGCGAGCGGACTCCATCCCCAACCTCGAAATTGAAACGGGCGACATCGCCGGCGCGGGGCACGCGAGCGCCACCGGCCGATTCGACGACGAGCAGCTCTTCTACCTGCGCTCTCGCGGCATCAGCGAAGAGGAAGCACGTCGCCTGGTCGTTCGAGGATTCCTCAACGAAGTGCTTTCCCTCATCCCGGTTCCTCGCATCCAGGCCCTCGTCCACGATGAATTGGACCGCGCCCTCGAGGAGGTCCCCGTATGAGCGACGAACGCGTCTGTGCGCTGAACGAGTTAGTTGTCGATCAGGCGAAACGTGTCGTCGTCGGTTCCCTGCCCGTTGCGATTGTGCTGGACGCGGCCGGTGACGTGCACGCGATCGGCGACACCTGCACGCACGGAGACATTTCGCTTGCCGAGGGATTCGTCGAGGACGGCACACTCGAGTGCTGGGCGCACGGCTCCAAGTTTCAACTCACGACCGGCAAGCCGCTGACTCTTCCCGCATTCGAGCCTGTCCCCGTTTTCACGGTGAGCGTGCGCGACGGAGACGTGTTTATTGACCCCACCAACCCGAAAGTGATTTAGCTTATGTCGACGCTTACCATTTCAGATCTCCACGTATCGGTAGAGACGGATCAGGGGCCCCGCGAAATTCTTCGTGGCGTCGATCTGGTCATCAACTCGGGAGAAACACACGCGGTGATGGGCCCCAACGGTTCCGGTAAGTCCACGCTGGCCTATACGATCGCCGGCCACCCCAAGTACACGGTCACTCAGGGCTCCATTGACTTCGACGGTCAGGACGTTCTTGCCATGACTGTTGACGAACGCGCCCGCGCCGGGATTTTCCTCGCGATGCAGTACCCCGTTGAAATCCCAGGCGTCGCGGTGAGCAACTTCCTCCGCACAGCGAAGACCGCCATCGACGGAGTTGCTCCGCCAATCCGGACGTGGGTTAAGGATGTCAAGCAGTCGATGACGGACATGCGCATGGATCTGACTTTTGGTGAGCGCAACGTCAACGAGGGCTTCTCGGGCGGCGAGAAGAAGCGTCACGAAATTGTCCAGCTTGATCTCCTCAAGCCCAAGATGGCCGTTCTCGACGAAACGGACTCGGGACTCGACGTCGACGCATTGCGGATCGTGAGCGAAGGCGTCAACCGCGTCAAAGAAGAGACGGGCCTCGGCGTTCTGCTGATTACCCACTACACGCGAATCCTGCGCTACATCAAGCCCGATTTCGTTCACGTTTTCGTCAACGGACGCATCGCCGAAGAGGGCGGACCGGCATTGGCCGATCGCCTCGAGGCTGAAGGGTATGACCGTTTTACAGAGACGACTGACGCATGAGTGCACTGTCTGACGAGAAGTACAACGCGTGTGTCGAAGCCCTCAAGGATGTTGTTGACCCCGAGCTTGGCATCAATATTGTCGACCTGGGCCTTATTTACGACCTGTCGTGGGACGACGAGAACAACGCTCTCATTATTCACATGACCCTCACGAGCGCTGGCTGCCCCCTGACAGACGTGATTGAAGAGCAAACCGGTCAATCACTCGACGGAGTTGTCGACGCGTTCCGGATCAACTGGGTCTGGATGCCCCCGTGGGGTCCGGAGAAGATCACTGATGATGGTCGCGACATGATGCGCGCACTCGGCTTCTCCATTTAGCGAGAGATCCGATCGAACTATCGCGATATGTGTTCCACGCAAAAGGCGCCCCGACTCAGAAGTCGGAGCGCCTTTTCGCTTGTCAAATACTAGGCCGACGTGCGGTTGACGAGCTTCCACGTCAGGGGCAGAAGAGCACCGGCCAGAAGTGCCTTGATGAGGTCTCCCACGATGAACGGGGTGAACCCGAGCGACAAGACGGTCTCCGCGTCAGACGGCATGCCGTTTGTGGCGAGGAAGTTGGCGAGCACGGGAAGACCGCACGCGTAAACAATCGCCTCGGCAATAACGAAGGACAGGATGGCCTTGAGAACTTTGCGATCCCAGGCGAGCTTGGCGAACCAGCCCAGCGCCACGGATGCCACGATGAAACCGATCAGGTAGCCCAGCGTGGGGAGCTGGAGAACAGCAAGGCCGGTGGTGTGCGATCCGTCGGTCTGTGCTGCCAGGATGGGCAATCCCGCGACCGCGAGAAGAAGATAGGCCGAAGTGGCGATGAGAGCGCGAATGGGACCCAGCGATGCGCCCACGAGGAGAACGGCAAATGACTGCC
>CAIVOR010000263.1 GCA_903907615.1 uncultured Microbacteriaceae bacterium
CACCTCGAGTGGGGGAGCGTCGGATCTGCTCGTAACGACGGGGATGCCGAGACCGACGAAGTTGGCCAAGAACTCGGCGGGATCGGCGAGGTCGGTCTTAGTGACACAGAGAATCGGCGCGATGCCCGCGTCGTAGGCCGCCACGAGATATCGATCAATCAGGCGGACGCGCGGCTCAGGGTTGGCGGCGGCCGTGACAATCAGCATTTGGTCCGCGTTAGCCACAATCACACGCTCCACGGCATCCGTGTCGTCGGCACTGCGACGCAGGATGCTCGAACGCTCATGGATGCGCACGATGCGCGCGAGTGAGCCCTCGTCCCCGGTGGTGTCGCCCACCAGCGCCACGCGGTCGCCGGTGACCAGGGCATCCTTGCCGAGTTCACGCGCACGCGTGGCGGTGACGGCATGACGGCTGGGACCGTCCGGATCAACCAGCACCGTGTAGCGACCGCGGTCGACCGCAATCACCATGCCGTCGACGGCCGCTTCGTGCGCGGGGCGATTCTTGGTGCGTGGCCGGGTGCCCTTGCGGTTGGGGCGCACGCGCACGTCAGATTCGTCGTAGCGGGATTCCTCCCCGTCATCCGACAACCACGACACGGAGGCGGCCTAGTCCTCGCCCAGAAGGCCGAGCATGTGCTGCCACAGGGCGGCAAACTCGGGCAGGGTCTTCGACGTGGTGCGGATGTCTTCGATCTCGACGCCCGACACAGCGAGACCAATGATGGCGCCGGCCGTAGCCATGCGGTGATCTTCGTACGTGCGCCAGAGGCCGCCGTGCAGGGGTGCGGGCTCAATGCGGATGCCGTCGGCCAGTTCGGTCGCGTTGCCACCGAGGCCGTTGATCTCGGCCACGAGCCCGGCGAGGCGGTCAGTCTCGTGGTGCCGGATGTGTCCAATCCCGGTGATCTCGCTCGTTCCGGTGGCCAGTGCCGCCAGCGCGACGAGCGCGGGAGCCAGTTCGCCGCCGGTGGTGAGATCGAGCGTGACCGGGGTGATGGTGCCGGTTCCCGTCACGGTGACGCGTGAGCCGTCGCGCGTGATCACGGCACCAAATAGGGGAAGAAGGTCGAGGAGGTCGTTGCCCACCTGTGTCGTGGCCGCGGGCCATCCGGTGATGGTCACCGAACCACCGGCAACGAGGGCGGCGATGAGAAACGGTGCGGCGTTCGAGAGGTCGGGCTCGATGTCGACCTCGCGGCCGCTGATGTCTCCGGGTGCCACGACCCAGTGTCCCGGCTTATCGCTCGTCACCGTGACTCCGCGCTGCGCGAGGGTCTCGATGGTCATTTCGATGTGCGGCAGGCTGGGTAGTCGTTCGCCCTCGTGAGTGAGATCGAGGCCGTCGTCGAAGCGAGCGGCGGCCAGAAGTAATCCAGAAACAAACTGGCTCGACCGAGAGGCGTCAACCGTGAGGGCGCCACCGACGACGCGACCCGAGCCGTGCACGGTGAAGGGCAGAGCGCCGCGGCCCTCGTCGGCCACATCAACACCGAGGTCGCGCAGCGAGGACACGGTGACGTTCATGGGGCGGCGGCGCGCTGCCGCATCGCCGTCAAAAGTGGTGGGTCCGAGTGCCAGCGCGGCCACGGGCGGCAGAAAGCGCATCACGGTGCCGGCCAAACCGCAGTCGATCGTGGTGCTCCCCGTGAGCTCGCCCGGAGTGACCACCCAGTCGCCGCCGAAGGGCGATGACCCCGGCTTCTCGACGATGGTGGTGCCGAGCGAGCGCAACGCCTCGACCATCAAGTTCGTATCGCGTGAGTGGAGCGGTGCGCGCAGTGTTGAGGGTTCGCTCGCTAGAGCAGACAGAACGAGCTCGCGATTGGTCAGTGACTTTGAACCGGGCAGGGACAGTTCCGCGTCGAGCGGGCCTGCCGCCGTGGGTGCAGTCCACAGTCCGGCAACCTCCGATTCGGAGGAGTCATCGCCATACGGATTGAACTCCGGGCGGGAATACGGTGACCTCAGCATTAGTTACAGGTTACCGAGGTATCGAAAGGGGAGTGTCATGCTCGCTGAATGTCCCGCGCGTCCCGTGCCAGGGCTCGAAACCGACGCTCGCCTAGGCTGTGGTGAGATGAACGAAACGTCGGAAGCCAAGAACGCGCTGTTTGTTGAGCAGGCCATGCCCTACCTCGACCAGCTCTACGGGCACGCCATGCGTAAGACCAGCAACCCGGCCGACGCCAATGACCTCGTGCAAGAGACCTACATGAAGGCCTTCGCCGCGTTTGATTCCTACGAACAGGGCACCAACCTCAAGGCGTGGTTGCACCGCATCCTGGAGAACACGTTCATCACCAACTACCGCAAGAAGGCCCGTGAGCCGTTTCAGGCTCCGCTCGAGGAGTTTGAAGACTGGCAGCTGGGTTCGGCAGAATCTCGCACGGCCACG
>CAIVOR010000264.1 GCA_903907615.1 uncultured Microbacteriaceae bacterium
AGCGATGTCGCAACATATTGCGGCTTCTCGTCGTTGCCACATTTCTCGCGGACGTTTCGGGCTCACTACGGTTTCTCGCCGTCATCTGTTGACGCCCACGAGGACGCCAGTATCCGCAAATTTGCTTGACTATTACCGCCAAGTATTTGAGGATTTCAGACATCAGCCCAACCCGGACCGTCACTGGTGACACGCTCAGAAACAGGTCAGCGTGAGGGCGCGCTGCGATCTTCTGTGGAGGAAATGACATTATGGCCGTTTTCAACGATGGAATTGACGAAACCGAGGTTCCCACCGAGGCCATCGTCGAAACAGACGTGGTCATTATCGGGTCCGGTCCTGCGGGAGCGAGCATGGCGCTGGCCCTGTCCCGGCTCGGCGTGAAGAACATCATGCTCACCAAATACCGTTGGACGGCCAACACGCCTCGCGCCCACATCACGAACCAGCGCTCAATGGAGTTCTTCCGTGAGATGGGCATCGAAGACCAGGTCAATGCTGAGGCCACTCCCCACCACATGATTGGTGACACCGTCTTTTGCACATCCATTGCGGGCGAGGAATTGGGCCGCATTCTCACCTGGGGAACCCGCCCGGACCGCCACGCGGACTACGAGTCGGCATCGCCCACGCTCAACTGCGACATTCCGCAGACCTACCTCGAGCCCATCCTCGTCAAGAACGCCATGCGCGAAGGCACGCTGGCCCGCTTCTCGAGTGAGTACCTCAGCCACGTGCAAGATGCTGACGGCGTGACCGTCACGGTCCTCGACCGTGTGACCGGAGCGCACTACATGATTCGCGCGAAGTACCTTTACGCGGCAGACGGCGGGCGTTCGAAGGTCGCCGAGGAAATTGGTCTGTCCTTCGAGGGCGCCATGGACATCGCGGGATCCATGAACATCACGTTCAAGGCCGACATCGAGCAGTTCGTGGGCCACCGTCCCTCGGTTCTTTACTGGGTCGTCCAGCCAGGGGCCAACGTGGGTGGCATCGGCACCGGACTCGTGCGCATGGTTCGGCCGTGGAACGAGTGGTTGATTGTGTGGGGCTACGACATCAACCAGCCGGCGCCGGAGATGAACGAAGAAGTGGCGACGCAGATCGTGCGCAACCTTCTGGGCATGCCCGACCTCGATGTCGAAATTCAGGGCTACTCGCTCTGGGGTGTCAACGAGATGTACGCCACGCACCTTCAGAAAGGCCGCGTCTTCTGCGGTGGAGATGCGGTGCACCGCCACCCACCGAGCAACGGCCTCGGGTCGAACACCTCGGTGCAGGATTCCTACAACCTGGCGTGGAAGATCGCCTCGGTTCTCAAGGGCTATGCCGGCCCCGAGCTGCTCGACACGTACTCTCCCGAGCGTGCTCCCGTGGCAAAGCAGATTGTTCTGCGCGCCAACAAGTCGGCCCGCGAATTCGCCGACATCTTCACGGCTCTCGGCTTTGACAAGGCCAAGAATGAGCAGGAAATGGCGGAACAGGTTCGTAACCGCAAGGACAACACTCCGGAAGCGCGTCTGAAGCGCGATGCCCTGGCGAAAGCTCTCCAGCTCAAGGACTACGAGTTCAACTGTCACGGCGTTGAAATGGGGCAGTTCTACGAATCCTCCGCTGTTCTCTCGGACGGCTCGAAGAAGCCCGCACCTTCGCGTGATCCCGAACTGTACTACCAGCCCTCTACCGTTCCGGGTTCGCCCCTTCCCCACGTCTGGGTGGGAGACAACCTCTCAAAGTACTCAACGTTGGATTTGTGCCCCAGTTCGCAGTTCACCCTGATCACGGGAATTTCCGGAGACCCGTGGGTGGACGCTGCCAAGAAGGTTGCCGCGTCGATGGGCATCCCGCTCGAGGCCGTGGTGATTGGCCCCGGCCGCGAGGTGACCGATCTGTACTTCGATTGGGAGCGCATGCGTGAGGTCGATGAGGACGGCGTGCTCTTGGTGCGCCCCGACAAGATCATCGCGTGGCGATCGCAGAGTCTCGTGGCAGACCCCGAGGCAGCCCTCACCGACGCCCTTAACTCCGTGCTCAGCCGAAAGAAGTAGCACCGGTGGCACTCCGTTTCGCGCACGACACCCTCGGGCAACGCTTGCTCTTTGGGAGTGGTCTGGCCGCCCAGCACGTGGCCGACGAAGTGGCGCGCCTCGGGGCGTCCCGCATCATGCTGATTGCGGCCGTGTTTGAGAAAGAGATTGCCGACGCCGTAATGTCCGACGTCACGGTTCACGTGACGTACACCGATGTGGTGCAGCACGTACCCATCGAAAAGGCCGAGGATGCCCGGCGGGTAGCCGCCGAAAACGACGTCGACCTTCTCGTCTCTGTCGGCGGCGGTTCGACCACCGGCCTCGCCAAGGCTGTTGCGCTCACCTCCGGAATCCCCATCATCGCCGTGGCCACGACCTACGCGGGTTCGGAGGCCACCAACGTGTGGGGCCTCACGGAGGCCGCGCGCAAGACCACGGGTGTCGACGCCCGCGTCTTACCGGTCACGGTCATCTACGACGCCGAGCTCACCTACTCTCTTCCCGTGGAGCTGTCGGTGGCATCCGGCATGAACGCTCTCGCA
>CAIVOR010000265.1 GCA_903907615.1 uncultured Microbacteriaceae bacterium
CTTCGTCATTTCCTCGCCAAACTAGTCGTTCAAGAGTTCCGCCGGGAGGACATCTCCGTCAATCCGGGGTGCCGGCCCCTGCGACGTGACCGTGAGGCCATCACCTGCAAGGTCCCCCGTGACGAGATCGCCGTCTCGGACCGTGCCCGCGAGCAGGGCCGTCGCGAGCTTGTCGTCAATCTCGTGCTGCATCAAGCGGCGCAGCGGACGAGCACCGTAGATGGGGTCGTAGCCACGTTCCGCGAGCCACGTGCGAGCGGATGGCGTGACGGCCAACTCGAGCCGTCGCTCAGAGAGGCGGGACTGGAGGCGGTCGATGTACAACTCCACGATGGAGCCGAGGTCTTCCTGGCTGAGTGCTTGGAACACCACGATGTCGTCGAGTCGGTTGACGAACTCCGGCTTGAACGCCTGACGCACGAGATTTTGTACGGCCTGCTCTTTATCGTCGTCCGAGAGTTCGGGATCAACGAGGTACTGACTGCCGAGGTTCGACGTGAGAATCATGATGACGTTGCGGAAGTCGACGGTGCGGCCTTGGCCATCAGTCAGTCGCCCGTCATCGAGTACCTGAAGCAGAAGGTCAAAGACCTCGGGATGAGCCTTCTCCACCTCATCGAACAGCACAACCGAATAGGGTCGACGGCGCACTGCTTCGGTGAGCTGACCGCCCTGCTCGTATCCCACGTAACCGGGAGGCGCCCCGACGAGTCGCGACACGGCAAACTTTTCACCGTATTCGCTCATGTCGATGCGAATCATGGCCTTCTCGTCGTCGAAGAGCACTTCGGCGAGCGCCTTGGCCAGTTCGGTCTTACCCACACCCGTGGGACCTAGGAAGAGGAATGACCCCGTGGGGCGATCCGGATCGCTGATCCCCGCGCGCGAGCGGCGAACGGACTCGGCCACAGCTCGAACGGCCTTTTTCTGGCCAATGAGGCGCTTGCCAATTTCCGCCTCGAGGTTGAGCAACTTCTCTGTCTCACCCTGCGTAAGACGGTCGACGGGGATGCCTGTCCACGCGGCAATAACGGCGGCAATCTCGGCGGCAGTCACCTGGTCATTCACCATGAGGGGCGTGTTGGACTCAGCCTTCTCAGCCGCAGCAACCTCGCTCTCGAGTTGCGGGATTTCGCCATACAGAAGCCGAGACGCGGCCTCGAGATTGCCCTCGCGCTGAGCCCGGTCAGCCTGAATGCGTGCCGCATCGAGTCGACCCTTGAGGTCACCGACACGGTTGAGCGCGGCGCGCTCCAGCTGCCAGCGCTCATCGAGTTCGGCCAGCTTGGTTTCTCGTTCGGCAAGGTCTTCGCGCAGATTGACCAGCCGCTGCTTGGATGCGTCGTCTTTCTCTTTCTTGAGCGCCAGTTCTTCGAGCTTGAGGCGATCGACACCGCGGCGCAGTTCGTCAATCTCGACGGGAGCCGAGTCAATCTCCATGCGCAACCTGCTGGCCGCCTCATCAATCAGGTCAATGGCCTTATCGGGCAGCTGGCGTGAGGTGATGTAGCGGTTGCTGAGCGAGGCCGCCGCCACGAGCGCGTTGTCGGCAATGGCCACCTTGTGGTGAGCTTCGTAACGTTCCTTGAGCCCGCGCAAAATGGCGATGGTATCTTCCACGGTCGGTTCGCCCACGAACACCTGCTGGAAACGGCGTTCCAGAGCGCCGTCCTTCTCAATGAATTGGCGATATTCGTCGAGCGTGGTGGCGCCGATGAGGCGCAGTTCGCCGCGGGCGAGCATGGGCTTGAGCATGTTTGCGGCGGCTACTGAACCCTCGCCGCCGCCGGCGCCCATAAGCGTGTGCAGTTCATCGATGAAGGTGATGATCTGCCCATCGGACGCATCGATCTCGGCGAGCACCGCTTTGAGGCGTTCTTCAAACTCGCCACGGAACTTGGCCCCGGCAATGAGGGCGCCAATGTCGAGAGAAACAAGTTGCTTACCCTTGAGGCTCTCGGCCACATCGCCGGCCACGATGCGCTGAGCGAGGCCCTCCACAACCGCGGTCTTGCCCACACCGGGCTCGCCGATCAAAACGGGGTTGTTCTTGGTGCGTCGCGTGAGCACTTGGCTGACACGACGGATCTCGGCATCCCGACCAATCACGGGATCGAGTTTGCCGTTCTTGGCGCGTTCGGTGAGGTTGATGCCGAACTGCTCGAGCGCGCTCTGGGGCTCTCCTTGCTGCTGAGGGTTCATCGTGTTCTCCCTATTCGATTCGGCGAAGCGGATTCCAACGGACGACTTCTGTCGCGCGACGAACTCTCTGGCCGGTGCGTAGCGTCTGCACCTCACCCGCGGTGCCCGCGGCAAAGACCCGGCGGCCGGGCTGGGCC
>CAIVOR010000266.1 GCA_903907615.1 uncultured Microbacteriaceae bacterium
TGTCACGACGCTGATGCGGGAACCAGAACGACTCATCGAGGTGGACTGGTCGCCCACGTCAAAGAGCATCTTCCTTGTTCAGGTTCAGGTCGAGGCACTCGATCGCTCCGCACTTCTTTCGGATGTCACACGCGTTTTAGCTGAGAATCACGTCAATATCTTGTCGGCGACCGTCACCACCACGACCGAACGCCTCGCCCTCAACCGATTCGTTTTTGAGATGAGCGACACGGGGCACCTCGAGCGTCTCCTCAACGCCATCCGACGGATCGATGGTGTCTACGACGCCTATCGAGTGAGCGAGAGCGGCGCGCAGGCGTTGCCGGGCACGGCGCGCAAAGGGTAGGTGCACCGTGCGGCCGACAATCGCAAGGGCATCTTCCGTTCGGTATTTGGTGGCGTGAGCCAGTGAAACCAACTGGCGCACCGCACACGCGTCATCGGGGGAGTAGCGGGCAATGTCGGCTGCTGTACGCGCGGCGCTCGTCACGAGTTTGTTGCCAAATTGCGAGCAGTCGTCGGAGCCAATGTTGAGTTCGCGAACGTGTGCGTGAGGAATGTCCACGTAAAGACGCGCCCCGTGCAGTCCAGCCACAGCGAGTTCGCGAGGCGGATGGTCCATAACGCCGTGCACCCAGAGCGCCGATTGCTGTATCGCGACGGCGTCTTTCAGGCCGGTGGTGAGGTGCGCGTCGAGGCGCAAACGTGGCCCGGGAATGGCGTCGATGACGCACACAATGCCCTGCGTGATGACCGCATGACCATCGCGAACGAGCGCCCAGCGCTCCGCGGGTCTGAAGTCAGTTAGTTCAGAGGTGTGCACGCACCAAGAGTCTCAGCGGCACGCGACGTCATGCGAAAATCCGCACAATCTGTGGAAGAGCGGTCAGCGAGTGATGTGTGTCGGTTAGGAGAGGACAGCCAGCCACGAGCGCTGAGCCGCAATGTCCTCGTCGATTGCCGTCGCACGAACACTATCTCCCGCTGCCTGGGCGGCATCCCGCTCAACCTCGAGAGCGGCGATCTTGGATTCGATTTGGCCGGCAAGACCCTCGGAACGAGCCTGCTTCTCGGGATTTGATTTGTCCCAGTGTGCCTCTTCAAGCTTTCGCACCGCGGTCTCGACCTTTTTCATGCGATCTTCGACCTCGCGAATCTTGGCGCGGGGAACCTTTCCTGCAGCATCCCAACGCTTCTGAAATCCGTTGAGGGTTGCGCGCGCCTGAGCATAGTCAGTGGCCGTGAGAAGGGCTTCGGCCTCGGTGAGAATCTCGAGCTTGATAACCAGGTTGCCCTGATACTCGGCCTCGTCGCGCTCAAACTCTTCGTTCTTCGCGGCATAAATAGCGTCACCGGCTGCCTTGAAACGCTTCCAGAGAGCGTCGTCGACCTTCTTGGGTCCTCTTGGGGCAAGCTTCCACTGATCGAGGAGGCCGCGGTAGGCGGTGAGGCCAGCAGCACCCTGCGGGATGAGTGCCTCAGCCTTGGTGATCAGTGCCTCTTTTGCCGCCTTGGCGCCCTTGGTTGACTGATCAAGTTCGGCAAAATACTTGCGGCGGGCCTGGTCCAATGTGTTGCGCGCGGCGCGGAAGCGCTTCCACAGTTCATCGGCGGTCGCCTTCGGGAACTTGCGATCCTTCTTCTGGGCTTCCTGCCACTGCGCGAACAGGGCATCAACGTTGGTGGTCATCTGCTTCCACTGGACCTTGCTCAGGTCACCCGAGGCGAGTCCTTCCACCTTCTCAACGAGAGCGGTTCGGGCGGCAATCGCTTCTTCGCGGGCAGCCGCCGTCTGTTCGTTGAGCTCTTCGACCTTCTTCGCGATGCCGTCGTTGAGAGCGGAGATGCGTGTGCGAAGGGCCGCGAAGTCACCTACGCCAACTCCTTCGTTGACCTGGTCGCTGATCTTGGCGAGGGACGTGGCCAAGTCGTTGTGCGCAGCATCAGACGCGACGCGGCGCTCGAAGAGCGACAGGGCGGTGTTGATGTCATCGAACTTGCGCACATAAAAGGCAAGTGCTTCATCGGCAGGAACATCGGCGTACTGACCGACGTGACGCTCCACACCGTCTTCCGTGCAGAAGACGTTGCCATCGCTGTCGACGCGGCCAAACGGGTGAGTGCTCAGGAGTGTGCTTCCTGCGAAAGGTGATTACGCCGTCAGTTTAGGGCAGAGACTCAGCCTACTGAAGAGTGAAGGAGCCGATGATGGTCTCGACGTTAGGTTTTCCGTCGGAACTGCCAACCTGGACGCCCTGGTCAATGACGGCCGCCTTTAGTTCGTTGAGGCCGCTGGTGATCCGACCGATGACGGAGTATCCGCCAATGCCGTCTTCGGCGGGGAGTTTGGTGTCTTTGTAGACGATGAAGAACTGAGATCCGATGGAGTTTCCGTCACCGCCGCGACGAGCCATGGCAATGGTGCCCTTTAAGTTGCTAAGACCTTTATTGACTTCTAGGGCAATGGCTGGTTTTTGGCCAGGTTGAACTGAAGGCGTGGGCGAAAGCCACCCACCTTGAGCCACAAAAATGCCAGTGGTCACAATTCTGTGAATGATGGTGTTGTCGTAAAACTTGCTGTTAACGTACTGCAAAAAA
>CAIVOR010000267.1 GCA_903907615.1 uncultured Microbacteriaceae bacterium
CAACAACTTGACCAAGCACCTTGAGGTAGCCATTGAGTCCCGTCGTGTTCTTTCGATGCGTCTTGATGAAATCGTCGATGAAGCCAACAATTCCCAGCCCGACCATCAAGAAAAGAACAAGAAGCGGCGACAACTCAATGGAATTGCCCGTGATGAGTGAGGCCACGAAATAACCCACGACAGTACTGAAAATGATGACAAAGCCGCCCATCGTGGGCGTTCCCTTTTTACTGTGGTGCTCTTTGGGGCCGTCGTCGCGAATGTACTGACCCCAGCCAATAAAGCGAAAGAGTCTGGCGAAAAGCGGTGTGGCAAAAAGAGACAGGAGCATTGAAATGGTTCCTGCCACCAGCAGGGTCAGCACGCGAATGCCTCCCCGAGCTTGTCACCGAGAAAGCGGAGCCCTGCCGAGTTCGACGATTTGACCAGCACGATGTCATCATCGCGGAGAATCGTCATGAGGTAATCGTATGCCTCGTCGGCCGATTCGAAGAAGACACTCTCGCCTGCCCACGATCCCTCGTTAATGCTCGAGATGAACAGTCGACGAGCGCCGGCCCCCACCACGACAAGAACGTCGATGTTGAGCCGCACCACGAGTAGTGCAATCGCGTCGTGCTCATCCCCGGAGAATTCACCGAGTTCACTCATCTCACCCAATACAGCCACGCGACGCTGCGACGGCTCACCCACGCGAGCCAAGGTGCGCAGGGCGGCGGCCATCGAATCTGGCGACGCGTTGTAGGCGTCGTTAATCACGACGACGCCCTTGCCTCCCATGACCTCCATCCGCCAACGTTCAGCGCGCGAGGTGGTGGCCAGGACATCACTCACGAGCGCGTGCGGGGCACCCAGGACCTCGGCAACCGCAGCCATTGCCAAGGCGTTCATGACGTGATGTTCGCCCAGCACGGGAAAGCGAACGGGAAGTGTCTCGCCATCGCTAAAGTGCAGATTAAACGTCGTTCCATCAAGTGCGGTGTCGACATCCGACGCACGAACCGTGGCTGCCGAACCTCGACCAAACCAGACCACGTCGCCCGGAGCGTTCTCAGCCATTCGGGCCACGTTTGGGTCGTCGGCATTCAAGACAGCAGTGCCGGCGGCACGAATTCCCTGGACGAGTTCGGTCTTGGCGATAATGGTGCTCTCCATTCCGCCGAACTCCCCCGCGTGCGCGAGACCCACCATCAAAACAACGCCAATATCGAGGGCGACGATATCGGTGAGAAGCGCGATGTGCCCCACCCCGCTGGCACCCAGTTCGAGGACCAGATACCGCGTGTCGTGCCTCACGCGCAACATGGTGAGCGGAGCCCCCACTTCGTTATTGAAGGACGCCTTTGGCCAGACCGTAGGGCCCAGGCGGCTACACAGATCTGCCACGAGATTCTTTGTCGTGGTCTTTCCGTTGGATCCCGTAATCCCAATCACCGTGAGTTCTCCCCCGGCACGGACGCGGGCCACAACCTCCCTGGCGAGGTCTGCGAGAGCTATCACGACGTCGTCAACGATGATGTGCGGGATGGCGATGCTGGACTCGCGCTCGGCGACAACGACGACGGCGCCGGCCGCATACGCATCTGCGATGAAATTCCAGCCGTCAGTGAATTCACCGGGCTTCGCGACAAAGATGTCACCCGGGCCAATTTCGCGGGAGTCCGTGTCGACAAGCCCGCTCACGACCATCTCTGGGATGACCTCACCCGTGGGATGAAACAGGCGGCCCCGGGTAATGGATGCCATGTCGGCCAGAGTGAGGGAAATCATGTGGTTTTCTTTCTCGGGGGCCAGCCCGCGTCACGCAACGCTTGACGTACATCTTCTCGGGCGTCATAGGGAATCTTTTGCCCGCGGATCTCTTGATAATCCTCGTGCCCCGGACCAGCGTAGAGAATCGTGTCTCCCCGCTGGGCACCCTCAAGGGCAAAACGCACAGCCTCGCGCTGATCGGGGATTTCGTGAATGGCGGCGTTTGATCCAGCACTGACCGCGCCGCTCATGAGCGCACTCCTGATTTTCTGCGGATCCTCCGTGCGGGGATGGAAATCCGTGATGACGACAACGTCTGCACCCACAGCGGCGATGCGCCCCATCTCCGCGCGCTTGGTAGTGTCCCGATCCCCGTCGGCCCCGAAAACCATCGTCAGGCGGCCGGTTGTGACCGTGCGCAGCGCTGCAAGTGTTCGGGCGAATGCCTCCGGCGTGTGACTGTAGTCCACATAAAACGTGGGTCCCGTGTCTCCAGAAACGATCTCCGTTCGACCCGGAACGAAAACATCGATCAGGGCCGATGAGCCGAGTGCGTCACGTATGTGCGCGAGGGTGATGCCGCTTTCCACCAGCATGGCAATCGCGATGGCAGCGTTGGTGGCCGAGAAGTCGCCTACCAACGGAACGGTCGCCTCGAGGGATTCACCGTTGCGCGCAGACGTGATGAACGTCGTGGCTTCTGTCGAGGACTGGAACACGGTCACCCGCCAGTCGGCCTCTACCGCGTCGCCAATGGAATCCGAGGCCACGGTGACGAGCGGAATCCCGGCACTGGCCGCCAGGCGACGGCCCCACGCATCGTCAACACAGACCACACCGCGCGACGCGCGCTCCGGCGTGAAGAGTGCGGACTTGGCAAGAAAATAGTCCTCCATGCTCGCGTAGTCATCGAGATGGTCCTGACTGAAATTTGTGAATCCCACCACATCACACTGGACGCCCGCAACGCGTTCGCGAGTCACGGCGTGAGCTGATATTTCGAGGACAGCATGGGACACGGACGCCTCTCGCATGGCAGCCAACAGGGCGTGCATCTCATCCGCCTCAGGGGTTGTCAAACCCGAGGTCTGAGCACAACCAGCGATCACGCGCTCAGAGGTTGAGCTCAAGCCGGTTGTCAGGCCCACCTGTCTCAACAGGGCGTCAAGGAGATAGGCGACCGTTGTCTTGCCGTTGGTGCCCGTGACGCCGAAAATCGTCAGGCCGGACTCGTGCGTGCCGTAAATCGTGGCAGCTGCAATACCCAAGTCTCTTCGCGGGTGAGGAGAAACCAACACCGGGACACCCGGATTATCAATTTTTGAGGCGCCCACGGTGTCGGTGACAATAGCAACCGCGCCGGCCGACACGGCCTGCGCGGCGTGATCGGCGCCATGAAAACGCGCACCGGGAAGGGCAAAGAATAGGTCTCCGTACCTGACGCTGCGCGAGGAACCAGTGATTCCGACGACAGCCTGTGCGGCCGACGCCTCGCCTGACCAGCCCAACTCCTGCGCCAGGTCCGCCAGCGAAACTCCGATTGCTCGGGTCGGTCGAGGCGTCATGCCGTCGGCAGACATGTCATTCCCTTCCACCACTGCTCACCGCGAGCCTAGTAGTAGTCGGAATACTCGACGGGCTTGCCCGTTGACGGCTGGACGCCTTCGGTCTTGATGATTTGTTTGATCAGGTTGTTGACGTCCGACACAATCGCCGCATTACTGTTTGAATCCGGCGAAGCCAGCGAGGTGAGAACAACGTACTGGGGGTCGTCCGCGGGGAAAAGCACGGCCAAAGAGACGATGAATTTGTCCGAATACCCGCCGTGACCGTCAGCCTGCTCTGCAGTTCCTGTCTTGGCGGCAATGCGATAGCCAGGCACGTTGATGTAGTCGG
Organism: uncultured Microbacteriaceae bacterium; assembly: GCA_903907615.1. GTDB lineage: Bacteria > Actinomycetota > Actinomycetes > Actinomycetales > Microbacteriaceae > UBA963. The sequence continues at coordinate 3,649 of CAIVOR010000267.1, forward strand.
TCAGCCACCCGTGGGTCACAATGTTTTCGAGGATATCTACCGTGGTTCGTGCAGCCTTCTCAGAAATCACACGAACCGGCTCGGGCTGGTGTGGTGTGATCACATTGCCGTCGGCATCGGTGCAACTCTCGACCAAAGATACGGGAGGACGAAGGCCACCGTTTCCAATCGCCGCATACGCACTGGCCATCTGAATGGACGTGAGGGTGAGGCCCTGACCAAAAAACATCGTGTAGAAGGATTGGTTATCCCACTCATCCCACGACCGCAACAGGCCGGCCGATTCGCCTGGAAAGCCAACCGCAGTGGTCTGGCCGAGTCCGAAGTTGGCGAGGTAGTCGTAGCGTTTCTCCGGTTCCAAGAGAGCACCCAACTGCGAAATTCCCGTGTTTGAGGACCAGCTCATCACCCCCTGCAGAGTGAGATTTGCCGGGTGTGGCCCCCAGTCACGAAACTTTGCCCCGTTCGGGAACTCTATGTACTGCGGCGAGACCATTTGGCTGAGAGGCGTTGCCACTCCGGTGTCGACAATCGATGCAGCCGTCAGTGATTTCATCGTTGACCCCGGCTCGTAGGGGCTGGTGAATGCGCGCGAACCGCGGTCTTCCGGGGCGTAGGCATCGATGTTGTTGGGGTCGAAGGTGGGATAGTCGGCAACGGCTACGAGGCGCCCGGTCTTGACCTCCATCACCACCGTCATGCCCCACTTGGCGTTCTGTGAGCTCGCCGTTGCGGCAAGTGCCTGCTGAGCAAACCACTGCAAGTCAGAGTGGATCGTGAGCTTTAGGGTAGATCCATTCTTTGCAGCCTCCGTCACCGCTGTACTGCCGGGAATCCGAACTCCGTCGGCGCCCCGGGCATAAGACTGTGACCCGTTCACTCCCCCGACACAGTCCTGCTCTCCCAATTCGAGTCCCGCAAGCGGCGTGCCGTCCGAACCCACGAAACCTAGTAGGTTTCCCGCTACCGCTCCGTTGGGATACGCGCGCGAAGGATTCTGTTCAAAATAGATCCACGGAATATCGAGCGAGTTGATGGCGGTGAAGGCGTCCACATCGACGCCCTTGGCCACGTAGGCAAAATCTGAGTTCGGATCGTCCGCCAGAGCATCGTTGATGATCGTGATGATGTCATCAGGCGACTGCTTGGTGACGGCGGCGATTTCCTTTGCGGCCATCTGCGGAGTGACGGTGACCTCACCGCTCTCCGTCTTGCGAGAAAACTCTTTGGCGTTCCGTGGTGACACGGTGACGTCGTAGGTCATTCGCTCGGTCGCGAGCAGGTTGCCCGCACTGTCGACGATGTCACCGCGCGTGCCGTACACCGTCTCGGGAATGGACATCTTGCCCGACGAGGCTTCGTTGTAGGCCGTGGCACCCACCACCTGGATGTCGATGAGTCGGGTGACAAAAAGCACCGCGATGAGAACGACAATGACGAACGACAAGGCCACACGTCGTCGCGTCGTCCTTGTTGTCACGATAATCCTGCGTTAGTGAGTGGTGGGGCTCGGGATTCCTTGAGGCGACGGTACCGCCACGGTCGCCGATGCGGGTGCTGGCGCGCGGTCACTGGCCACATTCGCCGCTGTGGAACCCGCCACGACGGTTTGTGCTTGGCGGGCCCGTGCGTCCGAAACTGCTCGGGCGGCGGCTTCGCGTTCGGCCATGACGTCGGTCAGCATTGAATTGGGAACGAGATTGCTGCTCCCCACAAGATTCCTTCCCGCGACGGCGGCCGAAGCCGAACCCGTCACCAGGGAATCAGAGAGGCGCAGATAGACGGGGTTACTGTTGCCGACCATTCCCAGAGCCTGCGCAAAGTGTGCGATGTTCTGCGGAGAGGTCATTCGGTCGAGGTCCTGCGTCACCGACTGGTAGGTGCGCCCCAGATCCTTGACCTGCTGCTGCAACCCGGCAATTTCGTAGGCGCCGCTCTGCGTCGAAATACTCAAGAGAATTTGCGCGACGCTAATCAAGAAGATGGTCACCACCGTGACGGTGGCGAAGAAGACCTTGGGTCGACGTTTGCGTCCCGGGTTGCGGGTGACCGCGTGAAGTTGCCGAACGGGCGCGAGACTTTCGGGCCTCGGCGCAAAACGTCGGTCACTCATGGGGCGGGCCATGCTCATGCTGCTTCCCTTACACGTTCAGCCGCACGCAATCGCACGGGTATAGAGCGGGGGTTACGCGCGCGTTCTGCAGCATCGGCCTGTTCAGCGCCGCGCGTGATGAGGCGCATCTGCGGCAACAGGTGCTCCGGAACAACAGGAAGGTCTGCCGGCGCGCGCGTTTCGCAGCGTTCCGCCAATTCCGCCTTCACGATCTTGTCTTCGAGGGATTGGTAAGACATGACGACGATCCGACCGTGCAACGCGAGAATGTCCAGGGCTCGTGGCATAGCAAGGGAGAGCGCCTCCAGTTCGGAATTGACCTCGATACGTAGTGCTTGAAAAACTCGCTTGGCCGGGTGGCCCGCATTGCTGAGGGCGGCTGGCGTAGCGGCCTGCAACACGTCAACAAGATGACCCGAGCGCTCAATCGGACGCTCAGCTCGCTCGGCCACGATTGCTCGGGCGTAGCGTGCCGAAAGTTTCTCTTCGCCGTAGACCTCGAAAATTCGCC
>CAIVOR010000268.1 GCA_903907615.1 uncultured Microbacteriaceae bacterium
CCTCAATGAAGGGAGCGCGCAGAACATCAAAGACCTCGTTGAGGCCGTCTTGGTCGATCACGTCACGAACGCCCACGTTGTCAACTTCTTCGGCGGGAACCATGATTTTGAGGTCACCCTGACTCACGTGCAGTGTGAGATACAACCGCTCAACACCCTTCACCGTGCGCTTCTTCACCTCGGTAATGGTGGCGGCCCCGTGGTGCGGGTAGACGACTGTTTCTCCGACGACAAACTGCATATTGACTTTTTCCTTCCGAAAGACACTCCAGTTTACCACGGCTGAACGACGCCAGATTTTGGCCGCTTACCGCTCAACGGGCGGGCTGCCTCAACGAGGCGCCCGAGCCTGCGCTAGGGTTTTAGATGTGAAGATTCGCGCCATTCTCGTCCTTGTCGTTGCCCTTGCCGTGACCACAGGAACTGCCGGCTGTAACCTCATCCAGCCGCAAGCCACCACCAAGAACTACGACGCCAGCGATGGCGTGGGCGTTAATCTGGGTGCCTTGGATCTGCGCAACATGATTCTGCTGACCGACAATGAGGGCGAGTCAGCCAACCTGGTCCTCGGCGCCGTCAACACGTCGGGGTCAGCAATCACCGTCAATATTTCTTACACCTCCGGGGGCAGCTTGGCCACGGTAACGGTGACCATCCCCTCGAGCGAGCAGGTCATCGGTTACGGCGCAGCCGGACAGCCGCAGATCGTTCTCGACAACATCGACGTCCCCGCGGGTGGAACCCTGAGCCTCACGCTTCAGGCCGGCGAGAGCGACACCAAGATTGCCATAGTGCCCGTGCTCAACACCGGCCTTCCGGAGTACCAGGGCCTCACTCCCTCGCCCGTTCCCACGGTGACGTTGACGCCCACGCCCTCGCCCACGGCCACGCCGTAGGCACGCGCGACCTCAACATCAGCTACTTCGAGACGGCATCCTCGAAACGGTAGCCGAGTCCGCGAACCGTAACGATGAGTTCGGGATTTGCCGGATCAACCTCAATGCGAGATCGGATGCGTTTGATGTGCACGTCGAGCGTCTTGGTGTCGCCAAAGTAGTCGGACCCCCAGATGCGGTCGATGATCTGTCCGCGGGTGAGAACACGCCCTGCGTTACGCATGAGGTACTCCAAGAGTTCGAACTCTTTGAGGGGCATAGGTGTCATCGTGCCGTTGACGCTCAGCGTGTGACGATCGGCGTCGAGGGAGAGTCGGCCACTCGTCAGCAGTGAATCATCTGCGCTCTCGGCTGGCACGTGACGACGGAGGACGGCTTTGATGCGGGCCAACAGCTCGCGCGTGGCGTACGGCTTGGTGACGTAGTCATCCGCACCCAACTCGAGGCCCACCACAATGTCGACCTCGGAGTCTTTCGCGGTGAGCATGATGATGGGCACCTGGGATGTTGACCGAATGGCACGGCAGACCTCAACTCCCGAAAGCTCGGGCAACATGAGATCGAGCAACACGAGGGAAAAGTCGTCTTGGCCAAAAAGATCGACAGCGCGGCGTCCGTCTTCGGCCACCGTAACGACGTAGCCCTCCTTCTGGAGCAGGAACGCCAGCGGCTCGCTGAGCGAGGCCTCGTCTTC
>CAIVOR010000269.1 GCA_903907615.1 uncultured Microbacteriaceae bacterium
GCATCGAGCACGGGACGGAACTTCATCTGCGTCTCGCGCAGTTCGGTGGCGGGCACCGAGTCGGCCACGATTCCCGCGCCGGCAAACGCCGTGACGTTCTCGTCGGTGACCATGACGCAACGCAGGGCGATGGCCCACTCGCCCTCGCCTGTCGCGCCAACCCAGCCCACGGCTCCCGCATAGCGCCCGCGGTCGAAAGGTTCGAGCTGTGCAATCAGGGCGACGGCTGCGTCGGTGGGGGCACCGGCTACGGCCGCGGTGGGATGCAGAGCCGCGGCCAGGTCGAGTGCGCTCACTCCGGCGGCAACTTCACCGCTGACGTCGGTGGCGAGGTGCCACAGGTTGGCGAGACGCAGGGTAAACGGTGCATCCTCGGCGACGAGGTGCGACGTGAGTGGACGCAAGACATCGGTGACCGAACGAACGGCGAACGCGTGTTCATCGAGATCCTTGCGGCTTGTGGCGAGGTCAGTAGCAGCCTCTTCGTCGCTGGCGGGATCGACGCCGCGGGCGGCCGTGCCGGCAAGGACGCGGGCATCCACCACGCCACCGCGAACACTGACCAGAGTCTCGGGGCTGGCTCCGTAGAACCCGTCGATGGCAAACGTCCAGCAATCGGGGTAGGCCTGCGCGAGTTCCGCCACCATGCTGCGAATGTCTGAACCGGGAACCAGCGTGCCCGTGAGGTCTCGAGCCAGCACAACCTTGCTCACATCACCGGCAGCGATGTGGGCAATGGCAGCCTCGACGGCCACCTCGTAGTCGTGTTCGCTCATGATTCCGGGAGCGAGTCGCGCCGCCGCCCGGTGGGCAACAGCAACCGGCGTCGGCACCTGCGCGTCGGGAGCCACATCACCGTCGACACTGACCGTGGTGATCCAGGTCACATCGTCGCGACGACCCACGATCAGTCGCGGCACAATCAGCACGCTCGTGGCGGCAGATGTGTCGGCGAAGGTAAAACTTGCCAGCGCTACGAGGCCACTTCCGGGCACCAGCACGTCGTCGCTCACCGTCGCCTGCGCAACGATCCGTTGCCAGGCGCGCGCGGCCTGGGTCATGCGGTCCGCTCCCGAGAACGTGAGGCGCAACGCTTCTCCGTGGCCCACCAGGCCGGCACCCTTGCGTCGCCAGAGCAGAGGCGACTGGGCATTCAGCAGTTCGACGAATGCCGGTGCCGTAGCGACGCGAACCGTCGTCACGGTGAGACGGGCGTCGCCAGAGGTGGTCACTCGAGCAACTTTACGCCCACCGACCCCGTCACCCTCACCGCCTAGACTTGAGTCGTGACCACAGCAGATTTGAGCAAGAAGCCCACCGAGGTGGCGGCCATGTTCGACGACGTGGCTGAGGGTTACGACCGCACCAACGCCTTTCTTTCGGGCGGCAACTCTGCCCTGTGGCGCATCGTCACGGTTCGTCAGATTGCACCCAAGCCGGGCATGCGCATCCTCGACCTGGCCGCCGGAACGGGCACCAGCAGCGTGCCGCTCGCGCGTGCCGGAGCCGACGTCGTTGCGGCCGACTTCTCGCCGGGCATGCTCGAGGTCGGGCGTCGCAAGCACGCGTCGCTCACCAACCTCACGTTTGTCGAGGCCGACGCGACGGCCCTGCCCTTCGAGGACAATTCCTTTGACGCCGTGACCATTTCGTTCGGACTCCGCAACGTGGTTGAACCCGACAAGGCGTTGGCCGAGATGTTTCGCGTGACCAAGCCCGGCGGGCGC
>CAIVOR010000270.1 GCA_903907615.1 uncultured Microbacteriaceae bacterium
CAACCCGCCTCGCAAAAGTGCGCCCGGATGTGCGCGTGTGGGGCATCGAAATCGACCCGGCGCTGTGACATTGGCCCAAGAGGAGATTTCCCGCGCGAAACCGCCCGTCACGAACGTCTCGTTTTCCTACGGGGGCTTCGAGATTCCCGTTCCCGTCGGCGTTGCGCCCGTGGCCATTCGCGCGTTCAACGTGTTGCGCCAATACGACGAAGTCGAGGTGCCGGGCGCGTGGGCGTCGATGGTGAGCCGGCTCGACGCCGCGGGAGTGTTGATCGACGGCACGTGCGACGAGATTGGACGGGTGAGCACGTGGGTCGCGCTGACTCCTGCAGGACCGCACAGCCTGTCACTGTCGCTGCGCCTCACCGACCTCGAGACTCCTCTGATTGCGGCCGAACGTCTGCCCAAGGCACTCATCCATCGCAATGTGGCTGGCGAACCCGTGCACGAGTTTCTCACTGCGCTCGATGCTTCGTGGCGCACGAGCGCTCCCCTGTCGACGTTCGGTGCTGTGCAGCGCTGGCAGGCGACGGTCGCTTCGCTCGTTGCGGCGGGCTGGCCGATTCTGGGTGGCCGCAGTCGCTGGCGCCTCGGCGAAGTGACGGTGGCGTGGAACGCCGTGGCACCTGCTGCCGGCTAGGCAAGCCCTGACGTTCGCTCGGCAGAGCTTCGACTAGCGGTCGCGCAGGCGCGGCAGTTTTTCGACCGTGACAGCATGGCCGGCCGAGGTGGGAACAACAATCACCTGCGTTGCCCGGGCCACCGCTTCTTCGGTGACGACGTCGAGGATGGCCGACTCACTCGTCGAGCGCTTGACGAGAGCCAGGGCAATCGGACCGTCTTCACCGTGGCGAGCGGCAGACGTGATGTGGCCCACGGGAACTCCGTCGAGCAGCACTTCGTTGCCGCGCTCGGGGAGAGTGTCTGACATGCCGTCGAGGTGAAGCAGCACCAGTCTCCGCGGAGGCGCCCCGAGGTTGTGCACCTTGGCGACCGTCTCTTGGCCTCGATAACAACCCTTTGACAGGTGAACGGCCGAGCGCATCCAATCGACTTCGTGCGGAAGAAGGGCGTCGTCGCCCTCGGCCTCCAGTCGTGGCCGCCACGCCGCAATGCGCAGCGCGTCCCATGCGCCGAGCTCGGCTGTGCCGATGTCGGCTGCGTTGAGAGCTGCCGTCACTTGCGCAGTGGCCGCAAGCGGCATCAGATATTCGCGGTAGGTCCACGCGTTTCCGGGATGCGGTTCGGCAGCGTACTGAACTCCGCCAACCTCAAGGGCGTTCCAAGGATCGCGCCAGACCACCACGGACTCATCCGTCGCCTCGGCGAGCGCCGCCTCAAGTGTGTGGGACGCCGCTGCCGCGAACGCACCCCACACGGTCACCTCGGGTTCAGCGTGCACAGCCACGTCTCCGGAGAAAATCATCGCGTCCAGCCACTCCGCCAGTGCGGGCGCGGCCGCCGTATCGAGAATGAGAAAGGTGCGGGTGCCATCGTCAACGACGGAAACTTGATACTGCACGCGACCCTGCGGCGTGAGGACGAGTGTTTCGACCGAACGTCCGGGTTCGAGAGCGCGGACCTGCTGGCTGACCAAGCCGTCAAGCCAGGTGAGGCGGTCGGCCCCCGTCAGGCGGACAACCGAACGGTCGGTGCGGGGAACAACCGCAGAGCCCGAGAGCAACTCGCGTTGCTGAATAAACGGGTTTGCGTTGGCGATTGCCATGACAGCGTTACCGCCCGAGCGCTCTAGCGCTGACCTTTGAAGAGTTTGAAAATCACAATGCCGGCGGTCCAGGCGATGGCCAGACCAGCGAGTGCCAAGAGGCCGATAAAGAAGAGTTCGAGGGCTACGAGCATGACTCCATCCTAGGGCAGGTTACGATTGAGGGGACGGAATATGCGACGGGAGGACCCATGGTCGACGTACTCGTACTCCGCGCGCGCGAAACCGAGCTGCTTCCCGCGCTCGACCTTCTCTCTCACCGCGTTCGCGTGATTCCCGCCGAACCCGCTGCGTTCGTCAATGCCCCCGCCGCGGATGTCATCGTGGTGGACGGCCGTACAGACCTGGCCAACGTGAAGAGTCTGTGCAAAATCCTCGTGGCGACCGGCCCCGGCGCTCCCCTGCTCCTCGTGGTCACAGAGGCCGGATTCGTCGGCATCACCCCCGACTGGGGCGTGGGCGACGTGGTGCTCGACACCGCACACGCGGCCGAGGTTGATGCGCGCATCCGGCTGCTGGCCGGTCGGGCCGCCCAGGCCGAAGAGACACCGGGCCGCATCTCCGCTTCGGGAGTCGTCATCGACGAGGCGAGCTACTCGGTCAAGATTCACGATCGGCCGCTCGACCTGACCTACAAGGAATTCGAACTCCTTCGTTTCCTCGTCACTCACCCGTCACGCGTGTTCACTCGCGAGCAACTGCTCAGTGAGGTCTGGGGATACGACTACTTTGGCGGCACTCGCACGGTTGACGTTCACGTTCGCCGACTCCGCGCCAAGCTCGGCGACATGGAGCAGCTCATCGGCACCGTTCGCAACGTGGGCTACCGGTTCAACGTGGCCGAAGATGGCGCCAACGCTCAGATTCAGCGTCAGGCCTGAGTTCTCGCGTTAACCGTCTCGCCATCTCCGGGTCAGCGTGCGTTTCTCAGTCGTGCCAAGATATCCCCATGGATGCCTACAGCCGGGGCGAAGTCGACGAAGCCAGAACCGACGTCGACGACGACTTCGAGCGCACTCCCTCGGCGAATCCCGATCAGCTGCCGGAAGACAGGTATTTCGATCGCGAGCTGAGCTGGCTGGCCTTCAATCAGCGGGTTCTCGAGCTCGCGGAGGACCCGACG
>CAIVOR010000271.1 GCA_903907615.1 uncultured Microbacteriaceae bacterium
CGCACCCGACGCCACCGAGTTCGACAAGAAGCGTCAGCTCGGCGAGCTCTACTCGGTGTGCGGCTCGGAGTATGCCCGCCAGTACGTGGCCGAGGGTTACACCGGCTGGGAATACGGCGCGGCTTGGAAGTAGCGCGCGGCACGCGAGTTTCTCGGCATGGCGCCCCCTCGACAGAGGGGGCGCCGTCAGTTAACAGAAAAAGTGTGGGGTTTACTCTCCGTTAACCTTCGCGTAAGGACCGCGACCTAGATTCTTCGAGAAACAACTGGCGAGCCCCCTTCGCTCGCCACGCATTCTGCCCAGAACGAGGACTCCGCGTGACACTAGAAGCCCCGAGAAAACTCGTGATGGTGAGTGACCGCGGCGACATCATTTACCGCGCACTCGCCCGGGCGAGCGGCTCTCTGGTGCTGGCCATCATGGCTGCCATCGGCGTGTTCTTGGCGTTTCGTGCCTCGCAGGCCCTGGGCAAAGCGGGGCCCTCCTTTCTCTGGACTCAAGCCTGGGAGCCCGACGCCAACAACTTTGGTATTTCGGCCGTCCTCATCGGAACGCTCATCATCGCCATCGTGGCTGTGGTCATCGCCGTTCCCCTGTCGTTGGGAACCGCGCTCTACATTTCTGAGTACGCCCCACGCAAACTGCAGCGCACGCTCATTGGACTGGTCGATCTGATGGCGGCCATTCCGTCCGTTGTTTTTGGCCTGTGGGGATTCTTCTCGCTCCAGGGCAACATCATCGACATTGCCAAGTGGATTTCCCGATACTTCGGCTGGATTCCGATTTTTCAGGTCGATGGCTTCTCCAACGATCCGCTGTCGAGTGACACCGTATTTACGGCGTCGTCCTTCGTTGCCGGAATTGTGGTGGCCATGATGGTCACGCCGATCATGACGTCGATTATGCGCGAGGTCTTTTCGCAGGCACCTGTGGGGGAGCGCGAGGGATCCCTCGGGCTTGGTGCCACCAAATGGGGCATGATCCGGTCGGTTGTTCTTCCCTTTGGTGTGGGTGGAATTGTGGGTGGCACCATGCTTGGACTTGGTCGCGCCCTGGGTGAAACCATCGCGGTCTACATGATCATTTCGCCGATCTTCACCATCCAGCCCCACATCCTTCAGTCGGGCGCCAGTTCGATTTCGTCTCTCATTGCCTTGAAATACGGTGAGTCGACGGACTTTGGCATGTCGGCGTTGATGGCGGCCGGCCTCACGCTGTTCTTCGTGACCCTCGTGGTCAACTTCGGTGCATCCGCCATCGTGGCCCGCTCACGATCGGGGGCGAGCAGCTAACCATGAGCGCCCCTCAAGAAACACTGACCCGGTCGAGGCCATCGCTGCGTTCCATGCAGTCGCGGCGCGGGGAGTCACTGCCCCTCGACCGTCAGCCGGATGCGTCGACTGAAAATGACGTCGAGGATGCTCCACGACGGGTTGGCGCCCTGCGCATCAGCGATGTCCTGGCCGTCGTGGGTGCCGTTCTCGCCTCCCTCTCGCTCACCATCATCATCTACGCGTTTCTCACACCGGCCGGCGGTCCCGTAGGGTTCTTCGCCACCATGTTCGTGCTTTTCATGGTTTCCTACGGCATCCTTGTGTCGCTCGATGAGTCGATGCCCACGGTTCGCGACCGACTCGTGTTGGTGGGGGTTCACGCGCTTGCCATCACCGTGTTCATCACGCTCGTCTTTGTCGTTCTCTTCGCCTTTTTTAGGGGTGTTGAGGCTCTCCCCTATTTCAACTTCTTCACGCAAGACATGACGCTCGCCGGACCGCTCGATCCGCTCAGCGAGGGTGGCATCATTCACGCCATCACGGGCACGCTCATTCAGATCACCATCTCGCTGGCGATCACCATCCCCCTGGGCCTGATGACGGCGGTATTCCTCAACGAAATCCCCGGACCGTTCTCGCGATTCGTGCGCACGATTGTCGAGGCCATGACGGCGCTTCCGTCAATCGTGGCCGGATTGTTCATCTATGCCACGTTCATCTTGATTCTGGGTCTCGGCAAGTCGGGCATGGCTGCTTCGCTGGCTATCAGCGTCATGATGCTCCCGATCATGATTCGCGCATCCGACGTGGTGCTGCGTCTGGTTCCCTCGACGCTCAAAGAGGCGTCGCTGGGTTTGGGTGCGAGCAACTGGCACACGATGTGGCACGTGACGCTTCCCACCGCGCGATCGGGTTTGGTCACCGCCATTATTTTGGCCACGGCGCGGGGCATTGGTGAAACCTCGCCGGTGCTTCTGACGTCCGGGTTTACTGCAGCCTTTAATGCGAACCCGTTTAACGGGCCCATGATCTCCTTGCCGCTCGCCATCTTCCAATTTGTGAAGTCGCCGGAACCCACGATGATTGCCCGGGGATTTGGCACCGCTGCCGTGCTGATGCTCATCGTCGTTCTCTTGTTTGTTATTGCGCGCATCATTGGTGGGCAAACCGTTGCCAAAAAAGAGCGTGCTCGTGAACGACGCGAGGCATGGCTCCGTGACTCCTCGGACTTTGTCGTTGGCGTGGGGCAAGTCGCGAGGGACGCGTTCAAGAAACTGTCGAAGCGCACTACACAGATGACAGCGTCGACCGGATTGTGGAGTGCTGCGAAGGGCGGCGTCGGTCGCGTGGCGACGCCGACACGCCAGACCACAAAACCGGCAGGGGAGGCCCCCAAGAAACCTCGTGCCTCGACTAAACCGGCTACGCGGCAAAAAAGTGCTTCGTTCGAGGAGTACCTCGACAGGTATCCGCAGGCACGGGGTTCGCGCTCGGAGGCGCCCCCCGAGGAGACCCCGTCCCCGCCCAAGAAGCGTCCCACCAAAAAGACTGAGGAACCGTCATGATGTTCTCCCGCAACCGGTTGTCCGGCTCGCAAGCCCGCAAGGTCCGGCCCATCGTCAAGACTGCGGTCGTCGCGGTAACGGCGGCTATCCTCGCCCTGTCACCCACACTCTCCGCCCAGGCCGTTGACTACGTCCCCATCTCCGGGGCGGGCTCCTCGTGGAGCTCCAACGCACTCGATCAGTGGCGCCGAAACGTTGAACAGTACGGCATGCGCGTCAACTACGCGAGCACCGGATCGTCCGATGGTCGCAACCAGTTCAAGTCGGGAACCGTTGACTTTGCCGTGTCGGAAATCCCCTACGGACTATCGGATGGTTCAGTCGTTGATGACCCGCCCGCACGCCCCTACGCCTACATGCCCATCGTGGCCGGTGGCACCGCATTCATGTACAACCTGAGTGCCGGTGGTCAGCAGATTGCCAACCTGCGGCTCTCGGGTGACGTGATTGCCAAGATTTTTACGGGCGTTATTACCCAGTGGGATGATGCCGCAATTAAGGCAGACAATCCCACGATCGACTTGCCGAGTCGTCAGATTGTCCCGGTCGTTCGTTCCGATGGTTCCGGTTCGACAGCTCAGTTCACGACGTGGATGAGCAAGCAGTACGCCTCCATTTGGGATTCCTACTGCTCGGCGGCTGGACGCTCGACGCCCTGTGGAGTGACCTCGAACTATCCCGTAATCTCGGGCAAGGGTTTCATCGCACAGCCGAACTCGCAGGGTGTTGCCGGATACGTTGCGCAAACGGCCAACATCGGCACCATCACCTACGTGGAATACTCCTACGCACTCAAGACCGGATACCCCGTGGCGAAAGTGTTGAACTCGGCCGACTACTACGTTGAGCCCACGGCGTCCAACGTTGCAGTGGGACTTCTCGGTGCCCAGATCAACACCACCCCCGGCCCGGCGTACCTCACGCAAATCCTCGACGGCGTCTATAACAACTCTGATGCGCGGGCGTATCCGCTCTCGTCCTACTCGTACATGATCATCCCGACCTCGACTGACTCTCCCTTTACGGCGGACAAGGGCAAGACGCTGGGTGCCTTTGCCAACTACTTCCTCTGTGAGGGCCAACAGCAGGCCGAGGTTTTGGGGTATTCGCCCCTCCCCATCAACCTTGTCCAGGCCGGACTCGAGCAGGTCAAGCTCATCCCGGGCGTGGGTGGTGCCACGGTGAACATTGCCGATTGCAACAACCCCACCTTCTCGAGTGACGGCTCCAACACTCTGGCAAACAATGCTCCGATGCCTCAGGAGTGCGACAAGAAGGGTGCGACCCAGTGTCTTGATGCGACGGGCGGCGCCGCTGGCTCGTCCAGTGCGACGGGCTCGTCATCACTGACGGGGTCCAAGGGTGGCACAGGTTCGGGCAGTGGTTCTGGCAGTGCCTCGGGCGGTCGATTCGGTATCCCGCTCGGTGCTGGTCCGATGATCTGCGACCCTGACACGGGCGTGTGTTCCAACGTGGTGGCGTCTGCAACCAAGGTTGACGGTCTCCCG
>CAIVOR010000272.1 GCA_903907615.1 uncultured Microbacteriaceae bacterium
AAAACTTCCTGAAGGAGAGTCAGGGCACCAACGTCGTGTTTGCCACGCCGGCGGCACCCATATTGACCACGAGAACGCGCACGGGCGAGTCAGTATTGTTGACACCGTTGTGGTGCGTGCCGACGGCCTCGATCAGCGCATCACCGGCACGGTAGACCTTCTCTTGGCTGACGCCATCGACGTCGTAGGTCACCGTCAGTGTTCCCTCGAGGATGTAGGCGTACATGGGGGTGGAATGGAAGTGCCAGCCGGTGGCAACACCCGGTGGCACCGTCAAGATCGTCGAGCTCACCTGAGCCGGATCCGCAGAAGGATACGCGATGGCCTGGTCGAGGATTGTGGTCTCGGCTGCCTTGAGGAGAGCCTCGGCCGAAATAGTGGACAGAGGTGTCGGGGTGGGCTCCGGGGCGGGCGTATCGGTGCAACCAGCCAGTGACAAGCTGAGGCCCGCGACAAGGGTCAGCGCTACGACCGAGGCGACACGTGAACGTTTCATGGTTTCTCCTTGGGAACGGCGAGCAAGCGCGACTGAGGGCTTAGTCGTCGGTGAGCTCGGGGTCCGGGTCGACCACCTGTTCGCCGCGATACAGCGCCTCGAACGTGTCGAGAGTGCGAGTAATGTCGTGACCGCGAATGAACCGCAAACTGTGGCGCTTCATGACCTCACGGTCCGCGGGCTTCATGCGCAACACGCGCTCGAGCTTGTCGCGAAGATCGTCGACGCTATTGGGCTCGAAGAGAAAGCCGTTCTCGCCGTCGTGGACGAGGTGCGGCAGTGCCATGGCGTTCGCAGCCACGATGGGCAATCCCGTGGCCATGGCCTCCATCGTGGCGATTGACTGCAACTCAGCAATCGACGGCATGGCGAATACGCGCGCGCGTCGCAGGCTGGCCTTGAGCTCATCGTCAGTGACGTATCCCGTGAAGGTGACGCGACCGTCAAGACCCAAGGTGTGTGAAAGTGTTTTCAACTGCTGAAAGAGGTCTCCCCCGCCCACAATCTCGAGTGTGGCATCCAAGTCGGCCGGCAGAGCAGCGAAAGCGCGAAGCAAGACGTCAATCTTCTTCTCACCCGTCACGCGTCCGACGAAAACAATGTGATTGCCCTCTTGTGCGAAGTCAGGGTCGTAGTGGTGCGCATCAATGCCGCACGAAATCGCGTGGACATCCGTGAGGTGCGTGTATTCCTCGAGGAAATTGGCTGCCCGACGTGTGGGGGTCGTCACTGCTTCGGCACGACCAAAGGTTCTGGCTGCTGCGCCCCACGCGAGCGAAATGGCCCACTTCTGAAAGGTCTTGGGTAACAGCGTGAAGTCGAGCAGGTTTTCGGGCATGAAGTGGTTGGTGCCGATGATGCGGATTCCGCGCTTGGCAGCGGCAATAGAGAGACCCCGCCCGACGATGATGTGCGATTGGAAGTGAACGACATCCGGTTTGACCTGATCGATGATTCGTTCGCTGTTGCGGTTGATGCGCCAGGGAAGCGCAAACCGCAGCCAGTCGTGCGGATACCAGCGCCAGGACCGCAGGCGGTGAACCGTCATGGTCGCGCCCTCATGCGTTTCCTGTGCCGTCGTGCCGCGACCACCAACGAATGCCGGAGCGACGACGTGCACGTTGTGCCCCCGGCCCACAAGACCCGCCGCGAGGCGTTCAGCGAACTTGGCGGCACCGTTGACGTTGGGGCCAAACGTGTCGCAACCAATCACAATCGTGAGTGGTGCGTGAGCACCCTGAAGTGCACGTCGTGCTGACACGAAAAAGTCCTTTTCCCCTCGCTGGCGTCACACCCAGGCGAGGTGGCCTAATGCCTGAATACAGTCTATTCGTGGCTCGAGCCGCCCGGGGTGAGGACTAGTCGCGAATCGCCCGGTCGATCTCGGCGTGCGTTTGTGGGTGAAAGCGCGCCAGCAGGAAGACGCCGATGATGGCAATGAGACCCGCGAGACCGTAGGCCGCCATATCGAACCACTGAGACTGGGCCGCCTCGTCGAGCACGAGAATACCGATGGAGACCGCCACCAGTGGATCAATCACCGTGAGACCCGCAATGACGAGGTCTGGCGGGCCCGACGAATAGGCATTCTGCACGAAGAACCCGCCAACGATCGCGGCACCGATGAGAGCCACGAGACAGATCCACGTCAGTACATCCATGTCCTGCTGCATGATGCGGGTCAGCACCACCTTGGCCAGTGTCGCCACGAATCCGTAGAGCACGCCGGTCCCGATGATGTAGTAGATGGCAGATGCGTGCTTGCGGAAGACGGCGTAGAGGATGCTGAGCGCCAGCATGACCACGCCAAGAATGATGAGGATCTGGATGAGGTCGTCAGTGGTCACGGGGGTATTGCGCGCGCTCATCGAGGCAATCGTCACAAACAGACCGATTCCACCCACGCACATGACCACAGCCCATACGGAGGCACGATTGAGGCGAACTTTACTCACGCGCGCATTAAGGAACGTCGTGATGACGAGCGCAACGGCGCCGATGGGCTGAACCAAAATCAGAGGCGAAAATGCCAGGCTGGTGAGCTGCAGCAACACCGCTAGCCCCAGCATGATGGTGCCGATGAGCCACGAGGGGCGTCGCACGAGCCCGAGCAGCTGCTTGACGTTGAGGCCGGACTTTTCGATGCCCTCACTGTCGCGACCGACGCGACCGACACCGGCGTGTTGCATCTGCGCGCCGACCGACATGAAGACGGCTCCGGCGAGGGCGAAAGGGATTCCCCACAACTGTGTCGGGTCGTACGGCAACAGGTTCTGCAACGCGTTCATGTCGACTTCGGCCATACCTCGACGATACCGCGCGACGCCCCGATACGCTGAAGGCATGGCGATTCGACCCATTCTGATTCGCGGCGAAGCCGTACTTCACGAACCGGCGGCGCTCGTCACAGCCTTCGATGACCAGCTCCGTGATTTGGTAGCGGACATGTTCGACACCATGGAGGCGGCCCCGGGAGTGGGGCTCGCCGCGCCACAGATTGGGGTGGGACTGCGCGTTTTTGTTTACGACTACCCCCACGATGACGGAACTCCCCGCCGAGGTGTCGTCATCAACCCCGAACTCTTTGTGTCGCCCACCGAGGTACGCGAGCCCACCGAGGCCGACGATGAAGGATGCCTGTCCTTCCCGGGCGAGCGCTATGGGCTCGTTCGCGCGGAGCGGGCGATTCTTCGGGCCGTGGACGAAACGGGCGCTCCCCTCTCGCTTGAATGCGACGGCTGGTTTGCCCGCATCCTGCAGCACGAGTTCGACCACCTCAACGGCATCATGTACGTCGATCGCCTCGATGTCGATCAGGCGAACCACGCGGCCAAGGTCGAGAAGAAGCGCGGCTGGGGCGTTCCCGGAAACACCTGGATGCCCGGCGTCGACCACCTCGAGGACTAACGCAAAAGGTCCCCTCACGAGTGAGAGGACCTGTTCGCTCCCCGAGTTGGACTCGAACCAACAACCTGCCGGTTAACAGCCGGCTGCTCTGCCAATTGAGCTATCGAGGAATGCACCTTACGGGCAAGACCACTTTATCAGTGTGGTGCCTGTCGAATGAAAATCAGTAACCCGCGGATGTGTCCACCACACCCACAAAAGGCGCGTTACCCAAGAAGGCGCGGACGTTCTGTTCAATGCGCACGGCCAACAGGGGTGCCGTCATATCGGGGGTATCGGCCTGATGCGGGGTGATCAAAATGTTGGGGGCACCCCAGAGAGCGTGGCCCGCAGGAAGCGGCTCGGGATCGGTCACGTCCAGTGCCGCACCCGCAATCGTCTCGTTGTGCAAGGCGGCTGCGAGAGCCTGAGAATCAATGAGGAGACCACGGGCAACGTTCACCACGACCGCCCCGGGCTTCAGGAGTGAGAACTCGCGCGTCGACATGAGATGAGTGGTCTGCGGCGTGAGGGCGGCCGCAATCACGAGCGCATCGCAGGCAGGAAGCGCCTCGGCCAGGCGATCTGACGTGAGTGTGCGGGCAGCTCCGGCCACAGGATGATCCGAGCGACGCACAATGGTCACCGACACGTCGAATGGCTCCATCAGCCGCATCAGTTCTCGGGCGATACCCCCGGCGCCGAGGATGGTGACGTTAAGCCCATAGAGGGACGTGCCGAGAACACGCTCATCCCACGCGGTGAGGCGAGCACGGCGAGGAAAGGCGCGCAGAAGCGCCAGCACCATGGCCAGTGCGTGCTCGGCGACCGGCTGAGCGAACGCGCCCTTGGCACTCGTAAACACCCGGTCAGGCCCTCCGTGCGCGACGAGGATCTGCGAATAGGCGTCCACGCCGGCCCACGGCAGTTGCACCCACGTGATCTGGGGGTTCTCCTCAAGAACGGTGGCCAACTGATCGGCGCGCGCGTAGCTCAGCCACAGCAGGCCACGAGTGTCGGCACTCAGCGGTTCAACGTTGCCCCCGGCTCGCGTGACGGCGTCTCGAAAAAGCCCGGCATCAGAATCGGCGGGTAAGACGGCGATAGGACCTGACGCTAATCGAGGCGCCTTCGCTGCGGCGAACTCGTCGCCCAGGACCTCGCGGTGTTGAGCGGGACTGGTCATGAGAGTGGACTCTCTTTGAGTGAGCGGCGACGCTTCTCGAGCTCCACAACCTCCTCAGAGATGGCGCGGCTCAGCTCTGGATCGCTCTCCCCCGTGCGCTGCAGTCGAGATACGAGCTCCGACTTGAGTCGCAGCAACTCACGCTCAACCAGACTCGTGACGACCCGAGAACAGTAGGTGAGCACGGCGTTTTCGTCGCGCTCGGGAATCGGGGCAACCGCCAATTGTGTGACGACAGGCTTGAGGTCGTCTGGGGTGTGCGCCAAAATCCGCTCGGCCCATCCCTCACCGCCGTATTCGGTCATGCTCGCCCCCACCGCGTCTCGGATGACGGCGAGGTTGGGCTCAGAGAAAGCCGCCCCGACAGCTTCGGCCGCCAGGTGTGCGTCGATGGCCTCGGGATGCTGGATCAGCGCCATCAACACATCGCGCTCGAGTCGTGTTTGCGGCGACGAATTGAGGTCAATGACGGTGCGCTCATGTGGCGCGCCCTGGTCGGATGTGGTCGCACCCGAATCTCCGCCACCGGACGCGGCCGCAGCAGTCGCGGTCGATACGGGCGTTGGCTTGAGTGCGGTCGACCCCGAACCGGCCGCGCTCAGTTGCTTGGCCGCGCGCGTAATGGCCGCCTGAGCTTCGGCGATGTCCACGCCCACCATGTTGGCCAACTCGCGCGCATATCCCGGGCGCAGTGCCGGATCGCGAATCTCGGCGACAATCGGAGCCGACTCACGCAGAGCTGCCGCTCGGCCCTCAACCGAGTCGAGGGAATAGTTGGTCAATACCTGTTTGATCACAAACTCAAACATCGGAATCTTGTTGTCGAGGAGGGCGCGTACGGCAGCCTCGCCCTTCGCCAGCCTGAGGTCACACGGATCGAGTCCGTCGGGGGCAACGGCAACATACGTCTGGGCCTGAAAACGCTGCTGTTCGGCAAAGGCGCGCACGGCGGCCTTCTGTCCGGCCGCATCCGGGTCGAACGTGAACACCACTTCACCCAGACCCGAGTCATCACCCATGACCCGTCGGATGAGGCGAATGTGGTCGACTCCGAAGGACGTGCCACACGTCGCTACGGCCGTCGTGACGCCCGACACGTGAGCGGCCATGACGTCCGTGTACCCTTCGACAACAACGACCTGCCGCGTCTTACCGATGTCGCGCTTGGCAAGATCGAGACCGTAGAGCACTTGGGCCTTGTGATAGACCGGGGTCTCCGGAGTGTTGAGGTACTTGGGGCCGGGGTCGTCGTCACTGAGCTTGCGGGCACCAAACCCAATCGTTTGCCCGGTCACATCGCGGATGGGCCAGACTAAGCGTTCGCGGAAACGGTCGTAAACGCCCTTCTCTCCCTGCGACAACAGGCCGGCCGTGAGCATCTCTTCGTCGGTGAAGCCGCGCTGTTTGAGGTGGTCACGCAGACCGTTCCACCCCTTGGGCGCGAAACCAATGCCGAACTGGTCGGCCGCCTCGCGGTCAAAACCGCGCTGTCCCAGAAACGTGCGTCCAATAGCCGCACCGGGTGTGGCGAGTTGCGCCACGAAGAATTCCGCGGCGGCCGCGTTGGCCGCCAGGATGCGCGTGCGCGAACCCGTCTCGGTCTTGCTGCCACCGCCGTCTTCGTAGTGCAGTTCGAAACGAATGCGCTCGGCCAGCTTTTCGATGGATTCGGTGAAACTCAAGTGCTCCATTTTTTGCAGGAACGAGTAAACGTCACCGCTCTCTCCGCAACCGAAGCAGTGATAGAAACCGGCCTGCGGACGAACGTGGAACGAGGGGCTGCGCTCGTCGTGAAACGGGCAGAGGCCCTTGACCGACCCCACGCCCGCGTTCTTAAGTGAGACGTACTCGCCCACGATGTCGGCGATGTTGGTGCGCGCCTTGACCTCTTCGACATCCGA
>CAIVOR010000273.1 GCA_903907615.1 uncultured Microbacteriaceae bacterium
CACGTGTCGGCCATCGCATCCGAGGCCCACAGCAGTCGAACGGCCAGCACCGTCAACACCGCTACGTACACCCACATGATGTTGCGTTGCGGAATGACCTGCAGTAACCGGGCCCCGATGTAGGCACCCACCATCGAACCCGCCGAGAGCGCGATCGCCGCGGCCCAGATCACTCCGTCGTTAAACGCGTACCCGATGACCCCGGCAATGGCCGTGAGAAAAATGGCCGCTAGTGATGTGGCAGCCGCACGTTTGACGGGAAAACCCAGGAGGAAGGTGAGCAGGGGCACCACGATGAAACCGCCGCCGATGCCGAAGAGCCCTGAAAAGTACCCGGCGATGACACCCACGAGGACATAGCTCAGGTAGGTCTTCAGGGGTCGTGGGGTGGGACGTGACGAAGCTACAGAACCTTGGACAGGAATGCCTTCGTCCTCTCGTGTTTCGGTTTCGCGAGTACTGTTTTCGGATCACCGGACTCCACGACCACGCCTTCATCCATGAAGACCAGGGAATCCCCCACTTCGCGGGCAAAACCCATTTCGTGGGTCACCACAATCATGGTCATTCCCGACTTTGCCAGAGCCTTCATGACGTCGAGCACCTCTCCGACAAGCTCGGGATCGAGTGCCGATGTTGGCTCATCGAAGAGCATGAGTTTGGGGTCCATGGCAAGCGCGCGCGCGATGGCCACCCGCTGCTGTTGGCCGCCCGAAAGATGGGCCGGGTAATGATTCATGCGATCGCTCAGCCCCACGCGGTCGAGAAGCTCCTTGCCGCGGGCGATGGCATCGGCCTTGGGGATCTTCTTGACGAGCGTCGGCGCCTCAATCACGTTCTCAAGAGCCGTCATGTGCGGGAACAGGTTGAACCGCTGGAACACCATTCCGATGTCGCGACGCTGCGCAGCCGCATCCCTGGGGTGAAGCTCGTAGAGTTTGTCGCCCTTTTCCCGATAGCCCACCAAAGTGTCGTCGACATAGAGGCGACCGGCATTGACCACTTCAAGGTGATTAATGCAACGCAGGAACGTCGACTTTCCGGAACCGGACGGGCCGACGAGGCACATCACGTCACCGCGATTGACCGAGAGCGTGATGCCCTTGAGTACTTCATTCGATCCGAAGCGCTTGACCACGCCCTCGGCGCGAACCATGGGTGTCGTCATCGTTTCTCACCTGATTCCGGGTCTGCGACGGAAGGCTCGACCACCGCGGTTCCCGCGAAACGGCTCGAGGGAATCTTGATTCGGCCGAGCTCGCCGACTCCCCGGGCAAAGCGCTTCTCGAGGAAGAACTGGCCGATCATCAGAATCGACGTAAAGAACAGGTACCACACCGAGGCCACAATCAGCAGCGGGATCGGATTGAACGTCTCAGCGGCGATGTCGCGCGTGCGCGTATAGAGGTCAAGGGTGAACGGCACGGCCGTAACCAGCGACGTTGTCTTGAGCATCGAGATGACCTCGTTGCCCGTGGGCGGAATGATCACGCGCATCGACTGGGGAATGATCACCCGTCGCATGCTCTGGAACCAGGTCATTCCCAGCGCTCGCGCCGCCTCATCCTGACCCGCGTCAACGGC
>CAIVOR010000274.1 GCA_903907615.1 uncultured Microbacteriaceae bacterium
CGCGCCGGCTTCTTCGAGAGCGCCCTTTACTGCAGCAATCGTCGAACCCTTCTGGCCGATGGCGACATAGATGCAGCGAACCTGCTTGTTGGTGTCGCCCGACTCCCAGTTGGCCTTCTGGTTGATGATCGTGTCGACGGCAATAGCGGTCTTACCCGTCTGGCGGTCACCGATGATGAGCTGACGCTGTCCGCGACCCACCGGGATCATGGCGTCAATTGCCTTGATTCCCGTCTGCATGGGCTCGTGCACCGACTTGCGATCCATCACACCGGCGGCCTGCAGTTCGAGGGGACGACGACCCTCATCCTTGATGGCGCCGAGTCCGTCGATGGGGTCACCCAGCGGGTTGACGACGCGACCGAGGTAGGCGTCGCCTACGGGAACAGAAAGAACCTCACCCGTGCGGGTGACCTCCATGCCCTCGACTATGCCGGTGAAGTCACCCAGTACCACAACACCGATTTCGTTCTCATCGAGGTTGAGCGCGAGACCCAGGGTGCCGTCGGAGAAACGAATGAGCTCGTTCGCCATACAGCCGGGAAGGCCCTCGACGTGGGCAATTCCGTCGGCGGCGTCAATGACGTGACCCACCTCAGTCTTGGCTGCGCCGCTGGGCTTGTAGGAGGACACGAAGTCCTTGAGGGCATCGCGAATCTCGTTCGGGCTGATCGTGATATCTGCCATTGTCCTTGGGTTCCTTTTCTGGATGAATGCCCGGGGGCATCCGGTTTGGTTAAGCGCGGTCGACGGGCGTTAGCCCACCAGCTCACGCCGCAGTTCATTGAGGCGCGACGAGACGGTGCCATCCATCACGTCGTCACCCACCTGGATTCGAATACCACCGATGATCGACTCGTCGACCTCGGCGTTGACAAGCACGTCGCGTCCGTACGACGAGCTGAGGCTTTTTGCCACCGAGGCACGCTGCTCAGCGGTGAGGGGTCGGGCGCTCGTCACCGTGGCGACAGAGGCACCTGCCTGGTCGGCAACAACAGCGGCCGCGTGGGCCAGAAGTGCGCCGATGCGGCGGCCACGCGGTTGCGCCACGAGAGCCGACACGATGACGACGGTGGCCTCGTGGGCTTTGCCGGTCAAGAGGCGCGAAGCGAGAGCAGCCTTGCCTTTCGCATCGCTGAGCTTGCTGCCCAGGGTGAGTTCGAGTTCGGCGTCGGTCGACACCGCGCCCGAGAAGGCAAAGATCTCGGCTTCGATGCTGGCCCGAGGACCGGCGGCGATGGCCGCGGCGCGGATGGCGATCTCTTCGATGCCACCGAGCATCTCGTCTTCGTTGGACCAGCGCTCGGACACAATGCCGCTCGCGAGAGTGGCGGCGGGGCCGGTCAGAGACGTGCCAAAGACGCTGCTCAACAGGCCGGCCTTAGCCGCGCCCTCGAGCGACGCATCGGCCATAGCGGCGGCGAGCTGTGTGGAGCCAGCAATGGCACGGCCAACGGAGAACAGGGCCGAAGCCGCGTCCACGTCAACCTTCGCGGCGAGAGCATCGAGTGCTGCTCGCGACGCGACAAGTGCCTGCCTGCTCGCACTGCCCATTACTTGGCCGCCTTCTCCGAGGAATCGAGGTCCTTGAGGAACCGGTCGACCATGGCCTGCGACTTGTCATCCTTCGAGAGAATCTCGCCAATGACACGCGCAGCGAGATCGAGCGCGAGCTCGCCCACTTCGCCCTTGAGTCCGACGAGAACCGCCTGGCGGTTGGCCTGCAACTGCGCCTCGGCTGTACTGAGGATGCGCGATGCCTCGGCCGCGGCCGTCTGCTTCTCTTCGGCGATGATCTTCGAGCCGTCGGCACGAGCGGCCTCACGAATGCTGCCGGCTTCGGCGCGTGCCTCAGCCAACTGCGCCGTGTACTTGGCCAGAGCTTCTTCGGCTTCCTGCTGAGCTGCGGTCGCCTTCTCGATGTTTCCCTCGATAGCAGCCGAACGCGCGTCAAGCAGCGCCTTCACGTTCGGGAGAACCCGGAACCAGAAGAACACCAGAATGATGACGAACACGACGGCCGACCACACGAGGTCGGGAACGGCGGGAAGCAGAGGATTAACAGTTTCCCCTGACGACAGCACGTGTGACTGAAGCATGATGCCTCTTTACCTACTCAGTTGAGAAGCGGACTAGTTCGTGAAGATGAAGTACGTGGCGATACCGATGAAGGCCAGTGCCTCGGTGAAGGCGATACCGAGGTACATGAGCACCTGGAGTCGACCGGCGAGTTCGGGCTGACGAGCAACCGACTCGATTGTCTTGCCCACCACAATTCCCACACCAATGGCGGGTCCGATGGCTGCCAGGCCGTAGCCGACTGTGGCAATGTTGCCGTTGAGTTCGGCGAGGATGGATGTTGCGTCCACGAGGTTTCCTTTCGTGATTTAAGAATCCGGCGGGTGCCGAATCCCCTTAGTGTTCCTCAGCCAGCGCGAGCTGGATGTAAACGGTGGTCAGAAGAGTAAAGACGTAGGCCTGAAGGACAGCGACCAGAATCTCGAAGAGCGAGAAGATAAGGCCGAAGGCAAAGGTTCCCACGGAAAACAGTTTGAGGAAGCCCGGTGCCGACTCAAGGAACCACCACGTGGCCGTGAAACACAGCACGAGCAGAAGGTGTCCGGCCACCATGTTCATGAGCAGTCGCAGTGCGAGCGTGATGGGACGAAGCACGAAGATCGAGAAGAACTCGATGGGCGTGACGATGAAGTAAATGGGCCACGGCACACCGGGCGGGAAGAGCGAGGCCTTGAGGAACGTACCGGGGTGCTTGCGCAGACCGGCGTAGATAAAGGTGACGTAGGCCACGACGGCCAGCACGAGCGGGAAGCCGATGAGGGACGAACCCGCCACGTTGAGGCCGGGAACGACACCCGGCAGGTTCATGGCCAGAACACCGAAGAAGATGGCCGTGAGCAGGGGCAGGAATCGGCGTCCGTCCTTGCGACCCAGCAGGTCTTCGGCGATGTTGACGCGAACGAGGTCAAGACCCATCTCGATGAGGCTCTGGAATCGACCGGGAACAATCTTCATGCGCCGCGTGCCCAGCCAGAACAGCAGCACGAGAAGCGCGGTCATCAAGAACCGAATCAGGATGATGCGGTTGATCTCAAACGGAGTGTCCGCAAACAGCAGGGCAGGCGGGAAGAACTCGTTGATCGAGGGACCGACGAAGCCGCCCTCCGAGGATGCCTCGGCGAGCAAAGTGACAGCGTTACCTAGCAGCGCTCGCTCCTGAATTCATCCGTGTCTCACCGGTAAGGCGTCGCACGGGACGGCCATGTCCCCCCGTCTCCCTTAGTAAAGGAGGACGGAATTTCCTCAACTCTACACAATCGAGACCGCCGGGATGAATCCCCGCGCCCTTTACCGACCAGCGGAATCCTCGCCCGGCAACACCACGTCGCTCACATAGGGCATGCGGGATTTCGCCACGGCGACGACATCAACCACAAGAGAAACCACGACGCTCGCAATCAACGCGAGGAAGAGGGCCAACGGGGTGACCCACGGCTGTTCTTTAAGGACAAAAGCCAGCACCAGGAACAGCACAAACTTGAGGATCCAGGTGCCCATCACGATGCCAAAAAAGACCACCATTGAGTAGCGCACCGCAATCAGCACGCTCGCGGCAGTGAGTCCGAGAAAGACGAAACCCATGGCCGCCCCGAGAACGGCACTGATGGCTCCCGAGCTTCCCGCTGCCAGACCTCCCCAAATACCGCCGACGAGGGCGATGCCCGCATTAGCTGCCAGACCCCACAGCAGGGCGCGACGCAGCACGGGAACGGACGAGGGCAGACGCTTTTCGGTCACGGCGGTCACTTCTTTTCGGGTTTCGGTTTCGGGTTCTTGCTCGACGAGATCCTCGGGCGCGTTGTCGTGACATTCTCGGGCACGGGAATGTCGTCGTCATAGACCTCACTGGCGCGATCCAGCGGGTCGTACTGTCCGAGCGCCGAACCTGCCGTTGCGCTCTGCACGTCCGACTCGAAGCGCTTGCGGCGGCTCAAGGGTGCCAGCGTGACGAAGGTGCACGCGATGAGACCAAGAATGATCAGGACAAGGGGAATCCACCACGGCCGAATGAAGAAGAACAAGAGCAGGCCCACGGAGATCACCGAGGTCCACGCGTAGAAAATGAGCACGGCATGCAGGTGCGAGTGCCCCATGTCGAGCAGGCGGTGGTGCAGGTGCTTGCGGTCGGCGGTGAACGGCGATTTGCCGGCGCGCAGTCGGCGCAGAACGGCGAGGCCAAAGTCGGCCAGCGGCAGCAGCAGCACGGCAATGGGCAACACGATGGGAAGAAAAGCCGGAAGAACTTGGGAGCGACCGAGCGCCACCGGGTCGACCTGGCCGGTCACCGAAATAGCGCTCGTCGCCATCAACAGGCCCACCAGCATCGAACCGGCATCGCCCATAAAGAGTCGGGCGCGGTGCCAGTTGAAGGGAAGGAATCCCGCACACATTCCCACCACCACGGCCGCCGTGAGCGACGCCAGGCTGAAGTAGTTGGTGGGCGATATGTCACGGGCGAGGAGGTAGCTGTAGACCAAGAAAACGCCGTTAGCGATGATAGCCACACCCGCGACAAGTCCGTCGAGGCCGTCGATAAAGTTCACCGCATTCATCACGAGCACGATGGTGAAGAGCGTGATGAGGAACGACAGAAGTGGCGAGCCCACGGTGATTCCGCCAATGGGCAGCGAGATGATTTGAACGCCCTGCCAGGTGACAAGTGCGGCCACGAGCAACTGGGCCGCCAGCTTGATGGTCCAGTCGAGATCCCAAATGTCGTCGGCCACGCCCACGATCACGATGAGGAGCGCGGCCCCCAGAATGGCCAGGATCTGCGAGGGCTCGGTGAAGACCACGCGGAAAAACGAAATGCGGCTGGCGATGAGGAACGCCACGATGAGGGCCACAAACATGGCAATGCCACCGAGGCGCGGGGTGGGACGAACGTGAACGTCGCGTTCGCGGATCTTGGGGTAAAGCCGGTATTTGCGACTGACTTTCAAGATGACCCACGACAGGCAGAACGACACGGATGCCGCAACGAGCACCATGAGGGTCAGCATCAACACAGCTAGCTCCTCGCCGTTGTGCCGCGTGAGGCCGTGGTGAGGGGCTCGAGGGAATCTCCGAGTACCTTGCGCAGGGCGGCTACCGTCACCACGCCGGAGCGCACGATGCTTACCCCGCCCGTGCCGCGCGTGAGCCCTGTGGCGTCGATGATTGTCGAGGCGATGCCGCGCACCGGCCCCGCCTCTAGATAGACAGACACACGTCCGCCCAACTGGTCCTTGGCTTCGGCAGCCGTGTTTCCCGGCGCCTGGCCGGTGAGGTTGGCCGACGAGACCGCCAACGGGCCTGTTTCGGCTAGCAACTCGAGGGCGAGCGGGTGCTGGGGAATCCGCACGGCAACCGTGCCGAGCGTGTCGCCGAGATCCCACGCCAACGACGGCTGAGCGTCAAGAATGATCGTCAGCCCGCCGGGCCAGAACTTCTTGCTCAGCGCACCCACCACATCGGGAACAGACTCGGCGAGCGCACCCAAGGCATCCATCGAGCCAATCAACACCGGTGGCGGCGATGAGCGGGTGCGCCCCTTCGCCTCTAGAAGTTTTTCAACGGCTGCCGGCGAAAACGCATCGGCCGCCAAGCCATAGACCGTGTCTGTCGGCAGCACCACAAGCTCACCCTGTGCAATCGCACGGCGAGCGGCCCGCATGCCCGCAAGCAGATCGGCCTCGGCGGTGCAGTCGAAGAGTTGAGACATAGTGCTCACCATGTTACGCGTGGGGCCGAACCGTGCGGTCTAGCTGGGCCACACGCCCGTCGTGTATCTGTCGCGGGTGGTGAGGTCAGGGTGGGTGGCTACGGGCCGCCACCCTGCGTCGGTCAGGATGGTGCGCACATCGGCGCCCTGAAGCTCTCCGTGTTCAATCGCCAGCAATCCCCCCGGGGCCAGGAGCTGCTGGGCCACGTTGGCCAGCACACGAACGGCGTCGAGCCCGTCGGGCCCGCCGTAGAGAGCGATGGCGGGGTCATACAGGCGCACCTCAGCATCGCGAGGAATGGCGGCGTCGGGAATGTAGGGGGGATTTGAGACCACCACATCGAATCTTCCCGCTAGATCGCCCACAATCTGCACGGCGTCGCTCAGGTCACCGGCAACGAGCGTGACGGGATTGCCATTGCGCTCATTGTTGCGACGTGCCCACTGATAAGCCTCCGGGCTCTTCTCGACGGCCCACACCTGAGCGTGCGGTGCCTCGGTGGCCACGGCGAGTGCGATGGCCCCAGAGCCCGTGCCGAGGTCGATCACGCGCGGACTCGGCTGCCCGGAAGCCATCACGGCGTCGACCACCATCTGCACAAGGAGTTCGGTCTCGGGGCGCGGCACAAACACACCGGGCCCCACGGCCAGCACGAGCTGTCGAAATCCGGCCTCTCCCGTGATGTGCTGCAGCGGTTCGCGCGTGGCGCGCCGGATGACCAGTTGCTCGAATGTCCCGCGTTGACCCTCGGGCCAGGTGGCCTCCGACACCACGCGTGCGGCCAGTTCGCCCCGACCGACACCGAGCACGTGTGCGGCGAGGAGGAGCGCATCAACTTCGGGGGTGGGAATGCCCACCTCGGCAAACTCTTCCGCGGCAGCTGTGAGGGATTCGCCGAGGGACACATCGTTTGTCATGATGTCTTCGAACGTAACAGAACCAGAGGCTCGGCTCAGTGGACCGTAACCTTTCTCTACACACCTCTTTTCACATTCACCCTCAGACACGAAAGGTATCCCGTGGCGCGCATCTACGACGACATCACTCAGTTGACCGGCAACACTCCGCTGGTCAAGATCAACAGCCTCACGAAGGGCATCGACACCACGCTGCTCGCGAAGCTGGAGTTCTATAACCCCGGAAACAGCGTCAAGGACCGTCTGGGTAAGGCCATCATCGATGCCGCAGAGAAGTCCGGTGCACTCAAGCCCGGTGGCACCATAGTTGAGGGCACCAGCGGCAACACGGGCATCGCGCTCGCGCTCGTGGGTGCTGCACGTGGATACAAGGTCATTCTCACCATGCCCGAGACCATGAGCATCGAGCGCCGCGTGTTGGTGCGTGCCTACGGTGCCGAAATTGTCTTGACCCCCGGCCCTGAAGGCATGAAGGGGGCCGTGTCCAAGGCCGAAGAGATTGTGGCCAACACCCCCGGTGCAATCCTCGCTCGTCAGTTCGACAACGAGGCCAACCCCGCCATTCACCGCGCGACGACCGCCGAAGAAGTCTGGAACGACACCGACGGCAAGGTTGATATCTTCATCGCCGGCGTGGGTACGGGTGGCACCATCACGGGTGTGGGCCAGGTACTCAAGGAGCGCAAACCCAGCGTGCAGATCATCGGCGTGGAGCCCGAGGAATCGCCCATCCTCAATGGC
>CAIVOR010000275.1 GCA_903907615.1 uncultured Microbacteriaceae bacterium
CGATGCCGCCCGGGTTGGTCAGCGACACTGTGATGCCCTGGAAGTCTTCGCCCGTGAGCTTGTTGGCGCGCGCGCGTCCCACCAGATCTTCGTAGGCCTGCAGGAATTCGTCGAAGGCCATGGTGTCGGCGCGCTTGATACCGGGCACCATGAGGGCACGCGTGCCATCGGGCTTGGGGATGTCGATGGCCAGGCCGAGCGTCACGTGCGCGGGAGCGACCATGGTGGGCTTGCCGTCAACCTCTTCGTAGAAGACGTTTTGGCTGGGGAATTCCTTGAGTGCACGCACCAGAGCGAAGCCGAGAATGTGCGTGAACGACACCTTGCCACCGCGGTGACGCGACAGGTGGTTATTGAGCACAATGCGGTTGTCAATGAGCAACTTGGCGGGGATGGCGCGCACGCTGGTTGCCGTGGGAACGGTGAGCGACACGTCCATGTTGGCGGCCAAGGTCTTGGACATGCCCTTGAGGGTTGTGTAAACATCCTCTTCGGCGGGCTCGGCGAGTTCGCCAACTCCCTCGAGCACGCGGGCATCCGCGGGGATGGGCGAGCTGCCGGGCAGCGACGTCGTGCGTGCAATCGGCTGGGCTCCGGTGACGGCCTCGCCGGGGGCGGCGGGCGGGGGAGTAACCGGGCTGGGCGTCGACACGCTCGGCGTTACGGCGACGGCGGGAGTCTGCATCCCGGCGGTTGCACCGTACTTCTCCAGAGTGGGCCACCACGATTCGTCAACGGAGTTTTTGTCGACGACGTATTTCTCGTACAGCTCTTCGACGAGCCACTCATTTGCGCCGAACTCGTCGGCTCCTTCGCCCTGTTGGTTGGACACGACTCTCTGTCGCTCACTCTCGATGCGCTACGTGGATAAGAAGTGAATCACGTCGCCTGAGGCGACCGGGCTCAATCGCTGGGATCATCCCAACGTGCGAACCCTCGACAAGACTAATGCGAATGAGCGTGCCTGCGATGACGTTTGCCGGGCGTGGATATAGTTGAGGCAATGGACGACCCTCCTTCTGGTCACTTCTCTCCGACTGTGCAGTCATGCGCGGGAGAGGGGCGCTGAGCCGTGTGGTTTGAGTGGGCGATGTTTGCCTTAGGGCTGGTGCTCATTGTGGCAACCGGGTTTTTTGTGGCTGCCGAGTTTGCGCTCGTCAGCCTTGATCGGTCCGATGTGAATGCGCGGATCGAACGCGGCGAGGCGGGCATGGTCCGAATTTCCCGCGCGCTGAGTCGCACGTCGACGCACCTCTCGAGCGCGCAGTTGGGAATCACGCTCACCACGCTGCTCACCGGTTTCACCATGGAGCCGGCCGTCTCGACCATGCTCGCCTCGGCGTTCGACACCTGGGGGTGGAACCCTGACGTTGTTCATTGGGTGGCGCTCGTCATTTCCGTGCTCATCGCCACGACGCTCTCCATGTTGCTCGGCGAACTCGTGCCCAAGAACTTCGCGCTCGCAATTCCGTTGCGCACCGCCAAGATCGTCATGCCGGTTCAGACGAGCTTCACGTTCATTTTCCGCCCCGCGGTGGCCGGCCTCAACGCCACGGCGAACGGAATCTTGAGACTGTTCGGCGTCACGCCAGTGGAGGAACTGTCGTCGGCCCGAACTGCCGAAGAGCTGTCATCGCTGGTGCTGCACTCCGCCCGGGCAGGATTGCTCGAAAATGACACCGCCACACTGTTGAGCAAGACGCTGCGGTTTAGTGAACGCACGGCAGCCGACGTGATGACGCCGCGCACGCGCGTCGTCGACGTAGCAGCCGACGATTCGGTGCTTGCCGTGCTCGAATCGGCACGTCGCTCTGGCTACTCACGCTTTCCCGTGGTGGGGGCCGACCTCGATGACCTGCTGGGTGTGGTCCACGTGAAGTACGCGATTGCCGTACCCCGTGAGCGCCGATCCGAGGTGCCGGTGTCGGCCATCATGACCGAACCCCTGCGCGTTCCCGAGACCATGACCCTCGACAACCTCCTGAGCGAGTTGCGCGCCAAGGGCTACCAGTTGGCCGTCGTCATCGATGAGTACGGCGGAACCGCCGGCATCACAACACTCGAGGACGTGGTGGAAGAACTCATCGGGGAAGTGGCCGACGAACACGACCGCACCGCCGCTGGTGTGGTGCGGGCCGGTGAGGCCATTACGTTCCCCGCCAATCTGCGACCCGACGAACTGATCGAACGCACGGGAATCGTCGTTCCCGAGGATCCCGACTACGAAACCGTCGCTGGATTTGTCATGAGCGAACTGGGCGAACTGCCGAAACTCGGCGACGAAGTGGCCTGCGCGGGCGGCACACTGCGCGTGGTGCGGATGGACGGTCGGCGCATCGATCGCCTGCGGTTCACGCCCGACGAACCGGTCAGCGGGGGTGATGACGCGTGAGTTGGTTGGGATTTGTCTGGC
>CAIVOR010000276.1 GCA_903907615.1 uncultured Microbacteriaceae bacterium
GCATGGCCGAGGTGGGCGCCAAAATCTTCGGTCGCATCAACGACGAGTGGGACGGCTTTGGCGCTGTTCCCGATTACCTCGTCGCCGATGAGTCCACGGGCAAGGTCGCCGCGGTGTGCACCTACGTGGGCACGTTCAAGAAGACCGGCAAGCCGCAGAACGTGCGCGTCGTTCACCTCTGGACGGTCAAGGACGGCAAGGTTGTTGCCTTCGAGCAGGTGTGTGACACCGCCGAGCAGTTCAAGTCGATGAGCTAGGACCAAACATGCCACGTCTCACCATTGATCAAGCCCGCGCGCGTCACCAAGCGGCGGCAGCCGAGTTCTCCGCCGAGGTGCGCACGGATGCCCGTGCCGACGATCGCGGAATCTTCTGGTTCGTCTCCGAAGGGGCAAGCGATGCCTCGGGCACGCTCGCGGGTGTTCCCTTCGGTGTCAAAGACAATGTGACTGTTGCGGGCATGCCCATGACGTGTGGCACGCCAGCATTTCGGGGCTACGTTCCTGAGTCTGAGGGCGCCATGATCGCGAGCATTCGTGCCGCGGGCGCCGACTGCGTGGGCAAGGTGGGTCTGCACGAACTGGGCTTCGGCACCACCAGCAACAACGGCATGATGGGCCCGGTCCGCAACCCCAACGACACCACCCGTGTTCCCGGTGGCTCAAGCGGCGGTTCGGCCGCTGCGGTAGCCGCGGGACTCGTGGCCTTCGCCATCGGCAACGACACGGGCGGCTCGATGCGCATCCCGGGTGCCTACTGTGGCGTGGTCGGCATGCGCCCCACCACGGATCGCTACCCCCTCGGTGGAGCCATCATGCTCTCTAATTCGCGCGACACCTGTGGCGTGTTTGCCAACTCGGTCGCGGATGTCGCTCTTGTTGACGGCATCATCACGGGACAGGCGGACCTGCCCACAGTTGCCGTTTCGGAACTTCGCCTGGGTGTGCCGCGCAAGGACTTTTGGCAGATGCTGCAGCCTGAGGTGGCCGCTGCCTGTGAGGCGGCACTCGCCAAGCTGGCTGCCGCAGGCGCCACCCTGGTCGAGACCGAGGTGACCATCAACGGTGTCGGTGTGCACGAACTGGCCGAAAAGGGCGCGTTTCCCATGGTCGCGTTTGAGACACTCATGAACATGCCCACATTCATCGCGGGCCTGCCGGAGCCCTACAAGTCGCTCACGGTGGCCGATGTCGCGGCGCAAACAGCATCGCCGGATGTGCACGCCATCATGGAGCACATGGTGAGCCAGCCCATCCCGCGCGATGTTTACGAGTCCACCGTGCAGATGCGCCACGACATGCTCAAGGCCTATGCCGATGCGCTGACCCGTGAAAACCTGCACGCGCTGGTGTATCCCACGGTGCCCATGGTGGCGCCTGTGATCGGGCAGGAAACGGTGATCCTCGACGGTGTGGAGATGCCGGTGTTTCCGGCGAGCATCCGCAATACGGATCCGGGTTCGATGGCTGGCCAGCCGGCCATCACGGTTCCGGTGCCGGTTCCGGCGGGCGCGTTGCCCGTGGGGCTCGGTATCGAGTGTGCGGTGGACGCCGATCGCCTCATGCTCGGCGTCGCAGCAGCCATCGAGGCGTGTCTCGCAAACTGAGGTAGCGTCGCTCTCATGAGCGTGAGCATGAGTACCAGCACGGGACGCCCCAACAAGCGTCGCGAGTTGGGTGAGAAGTCGCGCGGCGAGATTCTTGATGCGGCTCTTGCCACGATGTCCGCGCAGGGATACGACGGTGCGACGGTCGCCAAAATCGCCAGTGCGTCGGGGTTGCCCGCGAGTTCGATCTACTGGCACTTTGGCTCGAAGGCGGGCGTGCTGGCTGCCGTGATGGACCGCGGCGCGAGCGAGTTCTTTGCCGAGTACGACCAACTCTTTGCTCAAGAAGCCCCAGCGGCCGACCCGCGCGCCACGCTCGAGGCTGCGTTCGCAGCCAGCCAGCGTGCGGTGGAGAACCATCCCGAGTTTCTTCGGCTCATGATCCTGCTGGGGCTGAGCGGACAGCACGATGAGAAAGTGGCAGCAGTGGTGCGTGAGACGTCACAGCGCGGACACAATAGTCTCCACGCACTGATCGCCTCGGCGTTTCGGGGCTATGGTCCCGATATCGCACGCCGGGTAGCCGACGCGCTGGTCGACGTGGCTCAGGCAAACTTTGACGGCGCCTTTTTGGCGACGCAATTGCGCGCCGGCGAACTTCGGGCTGATCTGCCGGCGCGTCTGGCTGAGACGATCTATCGTCTGGGCCTTCCTATTGCCGAGGCATGAGCACCATCTGATTTCAGCCGAACTCTTGCACTCGCGAGCCACACACCATAATCTGTAACAAGCATTACAGAACTTGCGCGGCTGGCACCGCGCCCCTCGAGAGGACACCGAAGTGACCGAGTCCGTATACGCAAACAACAATCACCCGAGCCCCCGTGTTGCCCCCAAGCTTCACCACGCGACGTTCATGACGTTTGACGTGGCCCTGATGAGCAGCTGGTACGAACAGGTATGCGGATTGCGCCCCATCTACTTCAGCACTCACGCTGCCTGGATCACCAATGATGAGGCGAACCACCGCATTGCGCTCATCCGCATCCCCGGCACTCAGGTTCCCGTCAACAAGCCGCGCACGGCCGGACACCACCACACCGCTTTCGAGTACGCCACGTTCGACCAGTGGCTCGACAACTACGTGCGCCTGCGCGATCAGGGAATCGTGCCGGTGTTCAACCTTGACCACGGCATGACCATGTCGATGTACTACCAAGACCCCGACGGAAACGGCGTGGAGATTCAGGTCGACAACTTTGGTGACTGGGATGCGTCCAGCGAATGGATGTGGGCATCGCGCGAATTCTCCGAGGATCAGCTCGGCCCGCACTTCGTTCCCGACAAGTTGGTCGAAGCTCGCGCGGCAGGACTCACGCACGCCGAAATCCACAAGCGCGCCTATGCCGGCGAATACGCACCGGCCGTCGACCCGGGCCCGCCCATGTTTGCCGACATCTGGCCGGCACGCGTGCAGGCCAACCCGTCGTTGGCCGAGGGGCTGCCGATGGTTGATGGCCCCCTCGTCGACTAGGTTCGAACCGTCAGGCGAAGTGTCGTAGCGCGAAGGAATTTAGGGTGTCAGTAGACAGCACAATCACCGATGAGGTGTGGGACGTCTCCGTCGTTGGCGCCGGCCCCGTGGGCTTGGCGCTCGCGCTCTTGCTTGCCTCGCAGGGACACCGTGCGCTCGTGCTCGAGAAACATGAACGTCCGTACGGTCTGCCCCGCGCGGTTCACTTCACCCCCGACATCTCGCGCCTGCTTGACCAATTAGGCGTCATGGATGCCGTCAACGAGTTTGCACACGAGGCCAAGACCTACGACTGGCAGAACGCGGCCCGCGAAACGCTGATCAGCTTCGGCCCGACGGGTGACGAGAAGCAAGGGTGGCCGTGGTCCACGATGTTCAACCAGCCCGGTTTGGAGAAGCAACTTCTCGCCAAAGTTGAGGCACACCCGAACGTGTCGCTTGTGTGGTCGGCCGAGGTGACATCCGTGTCGCAAGGGACAAACGACGTAACGCTCGGTGTGGATCTGGACGGTTCGGCGACAACCGCGACGAGCCGTTTTGTCGTGGGTTGCGATGGCGCGAAGAGTTTCATCCGCGATCAGATCAACACCACCGTCAACGATCTCGGCTTCTTCTACGACTGGTTGGTCATTGACATTGTGGAGAACCAGCCCCGAGTGTGGGAACCCGAGTGCCTGCAGATATGCGACCCCGTGCGACCCGTGTCCGTGGTGAGCGGTGGTCCGGGAAAGCGCCGGTTCGAGTTCATGCGCACCGAGACCGACGGCCCCGATTTTGTCTCCGAGCAGAGCTGCTGGGATCTTATGGCGCCGTGGGATGTCACACCCGAAAACACCTCGCTGGAGCGCTACCGGCTTTATTCATTCCAGTCGCGCTGGGCCAACA
>CAIVOR010000277.1 GCA_903907615.1 uncultured Microbacteriaceae bacterium
GGAGGCATCATGCGTAGTCAGTCCCTGAGGGGTTCGAGTCTCAACAGTCGAAGCTTGGCGAGCGATGAGGGCATCGTCTTCTCCGATCGCAAGCAGGTTCAGTATCTGTGCGGCTCGTGCGGAAAGACGACCACGATGACGTTTGCCGCGGACGCCGAGAATCCCGATGAGTGGACCTGCTCAACCTGCGGAGAATCCGCAACGCTCGGCGAACCCGGAGCTGCTGGTCGCCTCGCGGCGGCAGCCGAGGACGAGAAGGTTGCGCGCACCCCCTTTGACATGCTGCTCGAGCGCCGCACGCGCGACGAGCTCGAGGTCATTCTTCAGGAGCGTTTGCAGTACCTGCGGGCGCGCCGCGGCCAAGAGAAGCTCGGCGCTTAGCGACAACCCTCACGACAACAAAGCCACAGCCGAGCACTCCCCCGGCCGCAAGGACTATTTCAATGGCTCGCCCCAGTAACATCGCGGGGGTCAAAGTTGTGGAGAGCGGCACGGTTTCATACATTGCTCCCGCCGTAAATCGCGGAAGAGACGCGATGGTTGACCCATCGGGAGCAATGATGGCCGAGACTCCCACTGTTGAAATGTTTACGACGGTTCGCCCCATTTCCATGGCGCGAAGACGGGTTATCGCCAATTGTTGATAACTCTCGTCGGTGCGTCCGAAGTCGGCGTTGTTTGTTTGGGCAAAGACGATCTGTGCTCCGTCACGTGCCATGTCAAAGGCCTGTTGATCGTCGGTGATGTCAAAACAGATTGACAGGCCCACGGGAGTTTCGCCGATGGTCAGTACGTTCGGGCGCGTGCCAAATGAATAGTCCCGCGTCACGAGGTCAACGAGATCAGGAACGAGCGCGTGAAATACGTCGCGCGCGGGCATGTATTCCGCGAACGGTACGGGGTGAATTTTGTCGTACTGCCCGGTGACGCCCTCATCGGGAGTCCACACGAGGGATGTGTTGAAGTACGTATCGGGAGTGGGGTGCGTAATGGTGCCAAAGACAATCGGGGCGTCGAGTCGCACCGCGAGATCGTTCATGAGGCTTGCCGAAACCTCGTCACGTATGGGATCGATGTCGTTGCCGTTCTCGGGCCAGACGACGACGTCAAGCGGCTTGCCCACCAATTCTTCGGAAGCACTCAGGTGATCGTTGAGAATCTCTCCCGGTGTGTAGCCGGAAAAGAGTCCCGCGTCGGCGTTTCCCTGAACTGCCCCAACGCGCATCGTGCCCGTTTGCTGAATGGGAAATGGCGGAACAAGAATCAGAACGACCGTGACGACGAAGGGAATCGACCAGAGCCAGCGAGCGTGTGCCACACGCACGAGAACCACGATCATGGCCGCCAGCCAAACTAAGACGAAACTGAGTCCCGGGGTCGAAACCCATGACACAAGGTGCCCGAATGCTCCTTCGGGTTGTGATTGTGCCACCCGTCCCCACGAGAATCCGCCTTGTGGCCACACGGCCGAGATTCCTTCTCTTGCGACCCACAGCCCCGCAACGAGGAGCGGAATAACGAGCACCTGTGTGCGGACCGTTGTGAACACCCGAGGCCCGTGCGTGAGCACGAACGACGTGGCGACGGCTCCGAGAGCCATCCACAGAATCATGAGCGACGCTAGGGCGAGCCAGGGAATGGGCCCGAGATACAGCGTGAGCCAGTCAATGAGGGGAAGCCAGAAGGCGATGCCCGACGCGAGGCCCACGATGAGCGCACTCCACCACTTTCGACCCGCGAGTGCCCAGATAATCAGTGCGATTCCCGGGACGGCGAGGAACCACCAGCCCGGTTCGGGAAATGACGCACTGAGAGTGAGTCCACCAACCGCAGCCACGGGTATGGCGGCGTAGATCGGTAAAGCGGTGCGCCAGCGAGAAATCATACGTATCCCACGCTCGCATAGGCCACGACGCCTCGTCGGACTTGATCGAGGGCGGTTCGTGCGGTTGCGGCAAGTGTCGGACCCGCAACGTTCGACACCTGATCGAGCAGATCAATCGTCTGCTTGGTCCACCGAACAAAATCGCCGGCCGGCATGTCGGCATCAAAGAGGACGTCGTCAAGGCTTGCGCCCTGCGCCCAGCGGTACATCGCACGCGAGAGTCCCGCCGCCAGCGGCGTCGTACTGGGCAGTTTGACCCGTTGTTCAATGTCGTCGAGCTCGCTCCACAGATTGCCCGTCGCGTCGAACGCTGGCAGGAAGGCTCCGCGGGGCAAGCGCCGCTCATTGATGTCGCCCTCGTCTCGCCGAGGCTCAAAGACAATTGCGCACACCAGTGCCGCCAATCCGGGTGCATCAAGCTCATCCCACAAGCCGCGGCGAATCGCTTCGGCCACCAACAGGTCTCGATCGCCGTAGATGCGGGCAAGTGTCCGCCCCTCGTTCGTGCGCTCGAGCGTTCCGTTGGCTGTGTTGCGCAGGTAGCCGAGTTCGAGCAGGACCTCGCAGACCCTGTCGAACGTTCTGGCTACGGCGCCCGTGCGCTCATTGATTTGCTTGACGAGACTGTCAGTATCCCGGCGCAAGCGCCACCACCGTTCGGCCCA
>CAIVOR010000278.1 GCA_903907615.1 uncultured Microbacteriaceae bacterium
GATAGTGCTCGCTGGCGTCGTAAATGAACGACTGTGGGCCGTCGGGCTGAGTGAAGTCACGGGTGTAACCGCCCTCGACGCTATCGAGCAGCTGATTCTTGAGACGGATGTTCGCGAAAGTTCCGCGAATCATGACCTCGTGATTGCCACGACGCGAACCGTAGGAGTTGTAATCGGCACGAGACACGCCGTTGGCGTCGAGGTACTGGGCTGCGGGCGTGCCGGCCTTGATCGATCCCGCGGGAGAAATGTGGTCGGTGGTGACCGAGTCGGCCAGAGTGGCGAGGACGCGTGCGCCCGCAATGTCGGTGACCGCATCGGGCTGCATGGTCATGCCCTCGAAGTACGGGGGCTTGCGCACGTAGGTCGACTTGGCGTCCCATTCGAAAGTTGCGCCGGTGGGGGTGGGCAGTGAGCGCCAACGCTCGTCACCGTCAAAGACACCCGCGTATTCGTGGGTGAACATGGCCGTGTCGATGTTCGCGTCGATGACCTGCTGCACCTCGGCGGCATCCGGCCAAATTTCGGCCAGGTACACGTCGTTGCCACTGCTGTCCTGACCCAGCGGCTGGGTCTCGAAATCGAAGTCCATGGATCCCGCGAGAGCGTAGGCAATAACAAGAGGCGGGCTGGCCAGATAGTTCATCTTCACGTCGGGGTTGATGCGTCCCTCGAAGTTGCGGTTGCCCGAGAGCACCGCGGTCACGGCGAGGTCATTGGTGTTGATGGCCGCCGAGATTTCCTCGTCGAGCGGACCGGAGTTGCCGATGCACGTTGTGCAGCCGTAGCCCACGGTGTAGAAACCCAGATCCTCGAGGTATGTCGTGAGGCCGGCCTTCTCGTAGTAGTCGGTGACAACCTTTGAGCCCGGAGCCAGCGTGGTCTTGACCCACGGCTTCGACTTCAGGCCCTTCTTCGACGCGTTGCGTGCCAAGAGGCCGGCAGCGAGCATCACCGACGGGTTGGACGTGTTGGTGCACGACGTAATGGCGGCAATCGACACGGCACCGTTGTCGAGCGTGAACGATTCGCCGTCCTTGGCCACCGTGGCGGCCTTGCCCGGAGCAAAGTTGACCAAATCCTTGGCGAACTGCGCCTTGGCGTCGGTCAGTTCGATGCGGTCCTGGGGGCGCTTGGGGCCGGAGATTGACGGCACGACAGTGGCCAAATCAAGCTCAAGGTACTCGCTGAAGACGGGCTCGACACTCGGGTCGTGCCACAGTTTCTGCTGCTTGGCGTACGCCTCGACGAGCTCCACCTGTGCCGCGCTGCGTCCCGTAAGGCGCAGGTAGCCCAGCGTGACCTCGTCGATCGGGAACATGGCGGCCGTCGAGCCAAACTCGGGGCTCATGTTGCCAATCGTTGCGCGGTTAGCCAGCGGTACAGCCGAGACGCCGGGACCGTAGAACTCCACAAACTTGCCGACCACGCCATGGGCGCGGAGCATCTGCGTGATGGTGAGAACAACGTCGGTAGCTGTGACCGTGGCGGGAATCGCACCGGATAACTTGAAGCCCACAACCTTCGGGATGAGCATCGATACGGGTTGACCCAGCATGGCCGCCTCGGCTTCGATACCGCCCACGCCCCAACCGAGAACACCCAGTCCGTTGACCATCGTGGTGTGCGAGTCGGTACCCACACACGTGTCGGGGTAGGCCTGGAGGACTCCGTTGACCTCGCGTGACATGGTGACGCGGGCCAAGTATTCGATGTTGACCTGATGAACGATTCCCGTTCCCGGGGGTACCACCTTGAAGTCGTCAAACGCGGTCTGGCCCCAGCGAAGGAACTGGTAGCGCTCACCATTGCGCTCGTACTCGATGGCCACGTTGCGCTCGAGCGCATCGGACTCGCCGTAGACGTCGGCAATGACCGAGTGGTCAATCACCAGTTCGGCGGGTGCCAGCGGGTTGATGCGCTTGGGGTCGCCGCCGAGAGCAGAAACGGCCTCGCGCATGGTGGCGAGGTCAACGATGCAGGGAACACCCGTGAAGTCCTGCATGACCACGCGGGCGGGTGAGAACTGGATTTCGGTGTCGGGCTCGGCCGAGGGCACCCAGGCTCCGAGGGCGCGAATCTGATCGGCCGTTACGTTGGCGCCGTCTTCGGTGCGCAGGAGGTTCTCGAGCAGCACCTTCAGGCTGAACGGAAGCTTCTCGTGGCCCTCGACAGTGTCGATGCGGAAAATTTCGTAGGAGGCGCCTCCCGCGGTGAGGGTGGACTTCGCTCCAAAGCTGTTGACGGCAGACACTGTGATTGCTCCTTTAATGCGCAGGATGTCGTGGGCAGACATGACAAAAACGGGGCCACGTGCTCATGCACCCACACACCGAATTTATCTTGATATCAAGATACTCCGTTTTCTTTTGCCTCAACGGCTTTTTCCTTGAAAAGTCCTCGGACAAGCAACCACGTGGCGGCCAGAACGGGAACGTACAGGGGCAAGCCCAGTGCCAGCTTCACCGTCAGGAGAGCCTGATTGAGGGCAGCGTTGTCGGCTCCCGAGGCCTGCGTTGCGGCGATGTAGAGGGGAACTTCCACGGCAAGACGAATAACGAACATGGCCAGCCACAGCAGCGTGGTCAGCGTGTACACCCGGCGGGACTCACGGTCTTTGCGCCAGGCCCCCTTGTCTTGGCGGTACAGGCCGATGACCAGACCCACCAGGGGCCAGCGGACGGCGAGGGAAATGATGATCGCCAGGGCATACGCGCCGTTAGTGATGAGCCCCGTGACAGAGAATCCTTCCGCGCGGTTGGAGAAGATGGCGATAGCCGCGGAGAGCGCGACCCCCACGAGCCCCACGATGGCCTGAAGCACACTCTCACGGCGAATCACGCGCACCAGAGTGAAGACAACCGAGGCCCCCACAGACAGACCCAGGGCCAGCCACGGCACCCCCTGAGTTACACCGGAGAAGGCGTAGACCACAACAAACAGCGTGCCCGGTACGACGGTTTCAAGAATTCCCAGAACGCCGCCAACGGCCCGCAAAAGCGGATGGCCCGAACCCTCCGTCGATGCGAGCGCGGCTAGTCCCCGTGCCCGCTTTGCCGGCTCGGTCACTGGATTCCCTGACTGGGAATTCCGCCCGCTTGCGCGGGTATGCGGATGGGCAACATTTCGCGAGGGGGCATGGGCGTCTCGCCGCGCACAATCACGAGGCTGCGGAAGAGATCAATCATGGCGCGCCCCGTTGACGCCTCCGTGGCTGCGGGGCCGGTGATGACGCCGCGAACAAACCAACGGGGTCCGTCGACTCCCAAAAAGCGTGCTTCTTGAATTCCCGCATTTCCGCTGGCCGTAACCACGGGAATCTGACATTTCAGCTCTAGGCCCACGGGGCCCATCACCGGTTCGGCTGTGCCGCCCTGCGAGGTGATGTGCTCAACGACCTGCTGCCGAATCTCGTGCCACAGCCCGCTGCTTCGCGTCGCAGCGAACGGCTGCACCTGCAGCGTCGAACCAAACTGGTCGAGATTGACCGCGACGATGCGCTGAGTGCCCTCTTCGACCTCGAGTCGGAGGTTGAGTCCTTCGCGCGGCTCCACCCGGATCGAACCGAGATCCACGAAGGGACGAATGCCCGTAACCTCGCTTTCGTCGAACGGACCGTTGAGGTGTCGATCCTCAGGTGCGCTCTTTTCCACTGAGATATTCATGTCCGAAGCCATAACGACTATCTCACCACACCTTTATGTTGATATCCCGGACGAGCCGAAACCACCGGTGTCGCGGTGCGTGCCGGGAAGGCTCTCGACGGCAATGAATCGAGGCTTCACGAGGGGCATCACGATGAGTTGAGCGATGCGGTCGCCCGGAGAGACGGTGAAGGATTCTGTCGGATCGAGGTTGATGAGTGTGACGCGGATCTCGCCCCGATAGGCGGCATCAACGGTGCCGGGAGAGTTCACGATGGAGATACCGTGCTTTGCCGCGAGTCCACTTCGCGGGACAACGAAAGCAACAAAACCATCCGGAAGGGCAATCGATAATCCGGTTCCCACGGTTGCTCTGCCTCCGGGAGGAAGCGTGTGCGTCTCGGTTGATGCCAGGTCGGCACCCGCGTCTCCGGGGTGGGCGATCGCAGGGACATGAGTTCCGGTAAACAGAACCTCGACAGAGTCAGTCACGTATTCGAGGCTAGCAAGGATGCCGACTGAGTTAAATCGTGGTCTGATAGTTGTGTGACCTATCGCGAAACTCTGTGGCCGAATCCGTGGACGTATGTGGCCTTCTTCTTGGAAGTTCCCATCATCACTCTCCTGTTGGCCCCGTTCTCGCTCCCCTTGGGCATCGGACTGGCCACGGTGATTTTTGTGATCATCGCGATTGCCCTCACGGCGACCTCGCCGCGAATCGAAGTCACGGCCAGCACACTGCGCGTGGGCAAAGCGGTCATCGCACTGGAATACCTGGGGGCCGCGTCCGCATTCGTTGGCCCGCCCGCGATAGCCGAACGCGGACCGCAATTGGACGCACGGGCATGGACCCGATTCCGCGCGTGGATAAACCCTGTCGTTCGCGTCGAGATTAACGACGACGCGGATCCCACTCCTTACTGGCTCTTCAGTACGCGCCGGCCGACCGAACTCGTGACTGTACTGCGCTCGTTGCGCGCTGAGCAGAAGTCGTAACCAGGACGTCTAGCTGTTGCACTCCGTGCAGACGGGGCCAAGTTTGCTCTGTTTGGCCAACTGGGATCGGTGCTTGACGAGGAAGCATTCGATGCACGTGAACTCGTGCTCCTGGGGCGGCAACACGACAACGTTCAGTTCGACATCTGACAGATCGTGACCACCCTCGCCAAAGTCGCCGAGATTGTCGGCGTCTTCGAGGTCAACAGATGACGACTTCTCAGGGACGCGCTCCTTGAGCGCCTCAATCGACTGAGTGTCGTCGTCGTCGTTTTTACGCGGTGCGTCGTAGTCGGTTGCCATTTATCTTTAGTCACCTACACTTTTCTTTCGGGCGGGTGGGAGTGGTGCGCGCCTGTAGTTTGCACCACGACGATGATAAAGTCCAAACTCCGCGCGGTAAGCGGAAATTCCGGGTGAATTTTGTCCCACGGCGCACCGAGGCGTTCACCGCAAATGAGGACGGCGCGTGGCACGATAGGCGCTAGGCAAGTTCAGTGTTGGGAGCCACCGCATGCGCTATCTTAACGTCACCGGCGTCGAAGACGGGGTCATCCTTGCGTCCGACGCCAACGGCGACGAATATCGCATTGCCGTGGACGACATGACGCTTTCTCGGCTTCGTCGCCCCTCGGCCGCCGCACCCGAGGCTCGCGTTTCTCCGCGTGACATCCAAACTCAGCTTCGTGCCGGGCTCACCCGAGAAGAAGTGGCGGAACTCACGGGAGCGAGCCTCGATGACGTTGCGCGTTTTGAGGGCCCCGTCCTAGCGGAGCTCGAGCACGTCATCAACTCGGCGCTGGCCCTTCCTGCTTTTTCTCAGGATTCGCAGGGTGTTGATCGCAGCGTGACCGTTGGCGCGCGTGTTCGCACTCAGATAGATAATGCTGGCGGCACGGACGAACGTTGGGCCAGTTGGCGCAATCCCGAGGGCGAATGGCACGTCAAGTGCACGTTCCGCGCCGGTGGTGTTGAGCATGAGGGGCGCTGGAGTTTTGAACCCAAGCATCATCTCCTTACCCCCCTCAACGACGAAGCGGCCAACCTTCTCGCCGACCAAGCATTCACCTCTGGCCTCATTCCGCGACTCCGCGCTGTGGACGGCAAGCCGCGACGCAACACGGGTGCAACCAAGCGCCTGACTGACGTTGCCCCGTCGACGCCGGATGTGTCTGCTCCCGAAACTGTCGCCGAGGCTGTCTCCGACGCCGTTGCCGGAATCATCACCGAAGCAGTCGTCGAATCCATCGATATCGTGGCGCACGCCGTTCACGATCACGACGCGGTGGCTCACTCATACGCCGAGGATGCTGTCGACGTGCCACCCGCCGCGCAGGCAGAAGCAGCTCCCACTCCCACCGCCGATCTCATGGCCGCGCTC
Source organism: uncultured Microbacteriaceae bacterium (assembly GCA_903907615.1). Taxonomy (GTDB): domain Bacteria; phylum Actinomycetota; class Actinomycetes; order Actinomycetales; family Microbacteriaceae; genus UBA963. The sequence continues at coordinate 6,022 of CAIVOR010000278.1, forward strand.
CGCAAACGCCGCAGCGAAAATCAGGATGCCCCGGCGTGGCTGGCAGATGCTGCTTCGGGCGAGGCTGCTCAGAGCAAGCCTGCGTCCATCACCGACGAGCTCGCCGAGATGCAAAACAATTCGACCGGCAAAACGTCACGCACAGGAAGCTCTCGCAGGAATCGCGCACAAATGCCCACTTGGGACGAGATTGTCTTTGGCACGAAAGTGGACGACGACCTCATTTAGGCGCTTCCCCCGCGTCACTCGCTGTCTGCCGTGAGCCTCATCCAGGGCACGATGAGTTCGCGTTCGGAAAGTCCGCCGTGTTGCCCCACCATCTTGCGGGAGTCGGCCCCCGGAGTCCTCGCGTCATAGAGAGCGTCGTCATCTCGCGGAACCACAATAAGTTCTCCGGCCCGCAGGCGCACATCCTCTGTCATGGCACCCCACAGTCCTGCGGCGACGAGGTCCTCGGGCACCACCACCCAGGCATCGTCAGCGAGGAGCGCCATCCACGCTTCTCTATCGCCGTCGGCCAGTGCGATTTCCGCTCGCGCCTCTCGCGGCTGGCCTTCGTCAGAAAAGATCTGGAGGGCACGCGGTTCCCCGCCCACCACCGGGGTGCCCGCGAGATTCCACGCGGCCGGGGCCACATCAATATGACGCGCGGCGGGCACATCGAGTACCCCGTGGTCGGCAGTCAGGTATACCCGCACCCCTCCAGGCACGGCCGCGACCAGCGTCCTCAAGGCTCCATCAACCTCTTCGAGAGCTGCGAGCCAGGCCATGCTCGTCACGCCCTGCGCGTGGGCGACCTGGTCGAGTTCGGGGATGTAGAGCAGGACAAAATCGATTCCGTCCGCTAACTCATCGCACACGCGCTCCACTCGTTCAGCGAGGCCGTTGGCACCCACGTAGCGCGCTCCGGCATGCACAACGCGAGTGAGCGGAGACTTCTCAAACCGGGGCAAGCCCACGACGGTTGATCTCTTCCCTGAGCTCCGGGCGTGTTCGTGCAGTGTCGGAACGCCCAACCACGAGTCGAGATCTGCAACATCGGTCAGGCCGCTCAGCTGGTTGATGATGTTTCCGGTTCGCGGATTACGAATCCGGTAACCCAAAATTCCGTGTGTCCCCGGCAACTCACCCGTGACGAGGGACGCGAGAGCCACTGCCGTGGTCGACGGAAAGACAGTGGTCATGCGCTTCACCGAGCCCATTCGTGACCGGAGGAAGGGAGCGTGTCCGAGGCTGTCGCTCAGGTTCAGCAGGCCCAAGCCGTCCACCAGGACAAGCACGACAGCCGACGCCTCGGGAAGCCCCAAACGGTTCGGCAGGTCCTCAACACCCAGGCTGGCGTAGCAACTTGGCAACACGTCGGTAAGCCGTGCGTCGCTCGGCGGTGCGCTCGGTAGCATAAGGCTCATTATGACGACTTCCGCCCGCACACCCGAAGCCGGCGACCACATCACCGATATCGACCTCGCCGTCGAAATGCAGGATTCGTTTCTGGAGTACGCCTATTCGGTGATCTACTCTCGCGCCCTGCCCGACGCGCGTGACGGCCTCAAGCCCGTACAGCGACGCATTCTTTTTATGATGCGCGAAATGGGCCTCCGCCCCGAAAAGGGCCACGTTAAGTCGGCTCGTGTCGTGGGCGAGGTGATGGGAAAACTGCACCCCCACGGCGATGCCTCGATTTACGATGCCCTCGTCAGGCTCGCGCAGGAGTTCACGTTGCGGGTTCCGCTCGTCGACGGTCACGGAAACTTTGGCTCGCTCGACGATGGCCCCGCAGCCGCCCGGTACACGGAGGCTCGCCTCGCCGCGGCCGCCATGGCCATGACCGAAGA